>JANPIF010000452.1:0-1135 GCA_031424845.1 Ferruginibacter sp. | reverse complement strand
AAATTCTTTAAAAAATTTATGAAACATCTTCCCACTTACCTCACCTGGGTTTCCAAGTGTATCTCTTATTTGCATAGTGCCAATGTCTATAAAATTTTTGCCAAACTGTATGGGTTGTTTGTCAAAATTATATCTAACCTGCGTGTAAGCAACTTTAAAGCTTCCATTGTTTATGATGGTATTTCCAATAATTGAGAGGTCATCACCATCATTTTTTATTTCAATATCTCCATTGGCAATACCTTGCATATCGCTAAAAACGGTGCTTAAATAAGGTTGTAAAAAATCAACTTTTAATGAATTTACTTTTGCATTTAATTGTAGCGATTTGCCTGTGCTGTCTTTATAATTGTATGATCCATTTAAGGCAAAATCAAAATCTTTTTCAATGGCATCTGTCTTAAATTTAATGAGTCCGGTAGTGGTGTTTGCATCTGCCTGCAAATTTACTGTTCCAATATATCTTCCATCCAATTGAAAACTATCTGCCCTGCCTTTAAAATCAATATTGGTTTTTCCAAAAATATCGGTGGCTTTTGCTGTACCGGTTATCAAACCTTTTAATGTAGGAGTGGAAGGTAATACAAACGCAAAATCTCCAATATTTACATTTTTTAATTCAGCCACCAAATGAGTATTGTCATTTTCATCAGAGAGTTCTGTACGCAAAATAATCTGTTGGTTACCCTGAAAAAATTTTACCTCACTCGCATCTAAAAACTTTTTTCTTAAGGTTAGTTCGCCATCTTTATCCAGCTCCCATTTTTTATTATTTATAACAAAAGATGATGGATAGAAATGTATTTTTACACCATCGCTCAACGTTTGTACACTTGCGTTCAACTCCGCATCGCCAAAAATTTTACTGGCACTGGTATTTAATTTTATAAAAGATAAATCATTGCTTGTAGCAATGCGAAGTTTTGAGTTTGGTAAATGCAGGCTGTCGTTTACAATAATATCTTCAATAGCAATATCATTTACCAATGTATCTCTGGTGCCTTTTCCGATAATAATTGTATTTCTAAATTCTTTTTTATCGTAAACAAACTGTGGAATATTTGCATTTAAAGCCAGCTCATAATTTTGAAGATTAAAACTTCCATTAATGTTGGCATTGTTAAAACCAGCCAGT
>JANPIF010000451.1:0-9029 GCA_031424845.1 Ferruginibacter sp. | reverse complement strand
GGGGTAAAAATCACCATCAATTCGTAATTGCTCATTTCCCTGATTTTTGTTTGTTAATAATATTTATCCCGTTAATTGTAAACGGGGTGCAAAAGTAAGGAAATTTTAGGAGAAATAGGTGTCTTAATATTGGTTTTTGTTTTTATGAACTAGATTACTACTTTTAAAAATGAGTAATATATGTTTTAATATTTAAAGCATATTTCTTTTAATGCCACTGCTCACATATGGAAGATATCACGGCAAATGGATATAAGTTCTTCCCTGTCTTAGAACACATAGCGGATAATGGCTACACTTCTACCATCATTCAAAGTGTATATATAGAATTGATTACCCTGCAGCACAAAAAAAGTTGGAATAAATAATATCATCCCTGATATTATTTTTTATAAAAAGTTAGCCCAATCTGCGCAGGTAACTTTTTGCTCAGCTGGCTCTTTTGTTTTCTATATGAAGGTATGCAAGCCATAGGTTTACAATCGTTCGCCTTTACTATTGTTAAACTGATATGGATGCTATATTGAGCATAAATTAATTCAACTGCAGGACTTGGTGTCTTTAATTAATCACTTTTTATAAGTGCTTTTTCTAATATTCAGGGTTCTCAATTTTTAGCATTTTACCCGTGTTTAAGATGTTGGCAAGTCATTAACAAAAGCTTAACAAATCTTTTTTATGCCTTTTTTTCGTACATATATCTTTCAATTTCAATATTATACGGAATTTTTCGAATCTATTGTCGAATTTTTTCTAACTTTTTGTAGCAATATTACATCCTGCAATGCGTTTATTACGTAACTTGCAGTACAGTATTTTTACTATCTAAAAAAGAAATATACGATAGTTCTAACGCTGAAGCACCTTTTCTGAAAACCAAAACAAAAAATAATGAAAGCTTATTTCCGCTTTTGTACCACTAACCGCTCTTTAAGTTTAAATACACTTGTACGTGCCGCTCCTATTTTCTTATTGGTAGCTACCATCAGTTCGGCATCATTTGCACAAAAAACCATTACATGGATAGGGGCAGGAACCCTTAACGGCAGCAACACAGTTCTTGGCCAAAACCTCAATAATCCACTTAACTGGGATTCACTTAGAGTGCCTACCGCTTCTGACAATGTAGTAATTTCACTTACAGGAGGTGCTACTTTAAATCTTACGGCCAATTTAAGTGTTGCAAACCTTACCCTTCTTGTATTACATACCAATATAAACAACCCAAATAACAACAACAATCCCGATTATATAAATGTAGGGGCTTTTACCCTTACGGTAAATGGTAATACTACCATAGATATATCAGACGATCACCCAAACAACAGGTTTTATATTGGGGTTACAGATGGCTCATCCTCTGCCGGTACAATTGACTTTGTGGGCAATGTGGTAGCAGGTACTACAGATGTCAGGGATGGAGTACTGTTTATGGGTAACCCAAACAGTACCATCATCTGCCGTAGCAATCTTACACTGAATACGAGAGCACAGGTGGCTGCAGGTTCTGAGCCGGGTACGCTTTTATTTGACGGTACCGGTATACAAACCATTTATTACAACAATGCAAAAAGCTGCGGCTTCAAAAATATTGCAGTGGGCAAAAACAACAGCCCTACATTGGTAATAGCAGGTACATCTACGCCAGATAATATTGTAGGAAACCTTACTGTGGCCAATAATGCAATCTTGGACCTTAATACCCGCCAGCTTAACAGAAACTCTAATGGTGGAAGCTTATTTTTAAAGAACACCGCTACCTTAAAAGTAGGAGGTTTGTCAAGCGTATCCAACTCCGGTTCTGCTACATTGATTCCGGGCAGCAACTTCCCGTCAGGTTTCGCAAATATAGTGTTGGATTCAACTAGTACAGTGGAGTTTTCAGGTACAAATCAGTCCATTCCTGGTGCGGCTCATTTAATAAAGGGTTATGGTAATCTTACATTAATAAATAATACCAAAACACTGATAAGCAGTTTTGCAATGTTTAGAAACCTAACCATAGCTCCTAACACAACTATGGCATTGGGTAATTTTGACGATACATTAAAATCCAACAACGTTACCACTGCATATGTATCTGCTGTACCTACAACTGCTACTATTTCTTATGGTACTTCTGGTGGTTTTGTAGTAGAGCGTTATTTGCAGGCTTACAAATCATGGCGTTTATTGGCTACTCCAGTAGATATTGCTACCTCTCCAACTATCTCTGCCGCATGGAGAGAAAAAAATGCTGCACTTAGCTCTACAGGCTACGGCACACAGATTACAGGCCCGCAAGGTCCTACAGTTGGTAACGCAGCTGCAGTGTTGGATGTGTATACGCAAAGAGGTTCTGTAAAATACTACAATGCTTCCACTGATAATTATGTAGAAATAACCAATGCCAATACTACCAAAATAGCAAATAAAGAAGGGTATTATGTATTTGTACGGGGCGATAGAGGCGTGCCTGTTACAGGCGCAGCCGGTACTACAAATCTGCGTATCAAGGGCAGAATCCGCACAGGCGATCAAACCTTTACTGTTCCTACAAACAAATTTGCCTCTGTAGGTAATCCCTTTCCTTCAAGAGTAGATTTTAGAACTATTTACAACGGAAGTATTGCACCTGCTTATTATGTTTGGAACCCTAACCCAAATGGTACATTTTACAATGCAGGTAAATATGAAGTATACGTAAACTATGGCGATGGTAACTATAGATTAGGTAATTCTGCTGGTCCTATCCGCAACTTTATAGAGAGTGGTCAGGCAGTATTTGTTCAGTCTATTACAGGTGGGACTTTTACTTTTAAAGAAAGTGATAAGTTGGGTGGTAGCAGTGTGGTAAGCAGAGGTGCTGACAATACAGGCAGACAGGGCGTAAACAATCCAACTTTAGAAATTAATTTGCGTACTACAGATGGTAATGGTGAAGATGTATTGGCAGATGCTGCGGTACTTAATTTTGATGCTGCATTCAGCAACGATTTAGACAATATGGATGTGAGAAAGATTTCAAATACATCAGATAATCTGTCAATCAAAAAAGGAACTGTTAATTTAGTAGCAGATAGAAGAGCAGGTTTAGCGGCTACAGATACTATCTTCTTAACCCTTAGCAATACAAGAATATCAAACTACCGTTTCAATATTGACCCATCGATGTTGGCTTACCCATTAGTGCAAGGTATTATGGTAGATAAATTTTTAGGTACTGAAACTGCTTTAAGTTTAACTACTGCTACAGATTATTCTTTTGCCATCACTGCAGATGCTGCAAGCAGAGCCGCTGACAGGTTTATGATCACTTTCAAAACCGTTGAGCCTGCAGTATTTACTGCTATTAAAGCCGTAAGGAATGATGATAATACCGTAGCGGTTACTTGGAACATGTTCAATGAAAACAACATCAACAACTACAGCATAGAAAGAAGCGTAGATGGTGGTACAAACTACACAGCCATTTACAGCCAGATGCCAACAGCTAATAACTTTGGGTCTCCATATTACACAGTAACTGATGCTGTTGCACCTACAGGAATAGTATGGTACAGAATAAAGGCAAACAACATAAACAATACCACTTTCTACAGCGATAAAGCTGCAGCAAAAGCAGTTGACGTGAATACAAAGCATGGCATCAGCATCTATCCAAATCAGGTGGTTAATGGTACAGTTAATCTATATTTTAATAACCAAACTGCAGGCAAATACAGCGTAACTATTGTAAACAGCTTAGGTGAGCAGGTAAAGCAAACAGGTGTTAATGTAAATAACAATGCGCTTAATCAAACAATCAACATAAATAGAGCAGCGGCTGGTATGTATCATGCAATTGTTAACGATGCTAATGGTAAAAAGGTAGTTATCCCCTTTGTAAAACTTTAACGTAAAGGAAGTGCATTATAAATCGGCATAAAACTATTATATGACATAGATTAGGTACAATACATTCTTCTTGTATTGTACCTTTTTTTGCTCCAATATTTTCCGGGCATGTTGGAATTGTGAATTTAATTAAGATATTGCCAGTATTTCGTTGATTGGTTGAACCGCCCCCGCAGGTCGTGTACAGTGGTGTTGAGCGGCCAAGCGCACGAAAAATATTTCTTGCTAACATAAAATAAAAAACGTTAAACCGTGATAAATGGTTAGCGTATTTATTCCTTGTGACCTATGGCCCCCAACCGTAGCCAAATTGTCTTAACCGATTGACTTAAACAACTTACTCCACTCTAGAAACTGGATACCGCATGTGGGCCTTCTCGTAATACACAGAATTTTTATAAATATAATTTAGGATGGCTACGGCGTTTTTTGCAAACTCAGGCTCTGCTGTTTTTTTTACTGCGAGTTTTTGTTGTAATGAAGGATCCTTTTTTAAAACATCGGCTGCTATATCTTCCCACCGGTAATCGCTGTAACCTTCTTTTTGCTGCAAAATTGCATCAAAGAAATTCCATGCAAAAAAACTGTCATCCCCCGTGGGTTCAAGCATTTCAACAATATACCTGTTGCCGGGTTGGTTAAGCTCAACGATATAATCGCCTTTTAAAAACCTGCTGTTTTCTGTAAGCTTTGTTGTCTTCACCGCATAGTTGCCGTGGTGTTTTTCGTAAGGGGTAGGTCTGCTTTTGTATTCATCAATTCTATAAAAACTAACAGGTATAATGGTATCGTTTAATAGCTTACGAGTTTTTATACCATTCAGTTCCAGTCGCTCCACCACTTCATGCCATCCTGCCGGAATAATATATGCTTTCGGTTTTTCAATTATATTATCAGGTTTAAAATAATTAAAAAATTTTATTTCTCTGCTGTATAGTTTGTTTCTGTTATAAAACATTTTGCTTAATCCTGTGGCTTCACTTAATGCAGTATCCTGCTCATATCCTTTAAAAATAATAGTGCTGTTTTTCGATTTGTCAATAGTCCATTTTAAAGGAAATTCTTTTTTAACCAACATTTCTGCTGCAGCTTTTTTTCTGACAGCCAATAATTCATTAGAAGAGGAAGAAGCCTTTTTTATAAATATCTCCATTAAATCGTAGGTAGATTGTACCCTGTCTTTATAGGGTTTCAGCATATGCGTTTCAGGTATAAAAGAAAAAGTACCAAAGAGTGCAGCATAGCCTGAACTGTACCGTGGCGTTTCGTAAAACATGGTAATGCCTTTGTTAAAATCTGCGCCGTCAAACTCTACATATGGTATCAGGTCCCATTTTTTTTCCTTCATGCCAGCATATATCTTAGGCTCAAAAACATTTCGTAACCAGGTACCTACCGTTGCTCCTAATTTTTCATATTGTGTGGTAATAAGTGTCATCGTATGTTGGTAATCTGCACCATCGCTTACATGGTTATCAATAAAAATATCTGGGTTAAGCCAATGGAATAATTTTGCAAATGATTTAGATTCTTTACTATCGTTTTTTGTAAAATCTCGATTAAGATCTAAGTTTTGCGAGTTACCTCTAAAACCATATTCTATAGGTCCATTCTGGTTAACTCGAGTACTTGAATTTCTATTTAGGGCACCTCCAATGTTATAAATAGGTATTATCGCCAGCACTACATTATCAGGTAATATTATTTTATTATTTTTTATATCTCTTACAAGCATCATACTAGCGTCTATACCATCTGGCTCACCGGGGTGTATACCATTGTTAATCATTATAACCACTTTATTTTTCTTATGCCATAAAGCAGGCTCAAACGTTTTATCAGCGCTCACAAGTATTGTGTGTAATGGATAACCAGCATCTGTATCACCTTCGGTTTTTACTTTTATTATGGAAGAAGATTTTTGAAGTATTTTGTAAAACTCAATTGTTTCAAAATAAGTAGCAGACTCTAATCCATTTGTTTTTTCAAATTTGGTTTGTTGTGCACTAAGTATAAAGGAAATAAAACAGCAAAAAATCGTGAATGTTTTTCTCATGTTTCAAAAATAGAGATTTAAGCTCTAATATAAGGGCAACAAAAAAGCCCTGTAAAATTTACAGGACTTCAATTTAATTTGTTTTGAAGTTATTTAGTTACAACAAACGATTCTTGTATATGTTGTTTGGCATTTTTTATTCTAATAAAATATCTGCCCGAAGCTAAATCCTTTACATTTAAATTTATACTTAAGCTATGTGCAGCTACTTGCTGTTGCTTTACAATTCTACCAGATACATCTAATATTTGCAAAGTACTGTTGGTATATATATCCTCATATAATCTTACAGAAAGGTATTCTTTCGTAGGATTAGGAAATACCAAAGCGTTTGATAAACCATTTAATTTTACAGAAACAATATGGCTGTTTTTAAATTTACCATCCACGTCAACCATTTTCAATCTGTAGTAAATTACAGAAGATTTTGGAAGGAAAACATCATTGAATGAATAAGCACTACTATTTAAATTATTAACCCGTCCAATACTTGTAAATGAAGTCCCATCCTCGCTACGTTCTACCATAAAATGACTGAACCCTTGCGCATTTTCAACCTCCCAATTTAATATTGATTGATTGTTGCTATATTTTACCCTTAGATCTTTTAAGGTAATAGGTAATGCCAATCCACAACTGTTAGACCATATTTGTCCTACATATTCGGGATGATCTACGAAGGGGTTTCTATTTCCTTGAATGGCATAAACTTCATTGTTACGCTGTATTTCTTTAAAGCTTACAGGGTCAAGCGCATTCCATTGAATAAGCATTTTTAAATAATCAATTTCTACAGAAGGCCATGTGGTTCCATCCATTACAACGTCACCACCTGCTTGTAAACTTTCCCAAGTAGGTTGCTCAGCCTGGTATCTAGTTACCATGTACAGTGTAGCACGTGCCAAATCTCCTTTAAAGGAATCAATAGGTTCAAAAACAGGGCCTGAGTAACCTGCGAAACTGATAGAGGATGACCCTAACTTACTACCGTTTGCGGTAGTTGTTGTAGCAGTTGCTACTTTGCCATATGGAAAATTACTTCTTAGGCTATTAACATCCATATCTGTAGGGTAGATATGAAACAAATCTGCCCCAGGAAAATTACTTGTACTGCTGGTTGCAGAAAACCAACTGTTAGGAAAACTATGTTCTTTGTTCCAGCCATTACCTTCCCCATCGCTGCCACTTCCAATATTAAACTGGGAAAATGTATAGGTGTAAGGATCTGGTCCACTTGGATTTTCAGAATACATATCCCAAACAATCGTGGCTGTACCGGCATCATTTAAACGATCATCGGTAGTTACCATTTGTATATTATCTAAATCTCCATAATTATTTTGTGTATGTCCTGAAGTTATGATGGAGTTTAAGGCAGATTTTAAAGGAGCACAACCTAAACCTGCCGCTGCATTATAATAACCTGGAGGTATTCCTGTTGAGTTATTGGTAGTAGTGGCTGATCCGTCTAATGAGGTTGGGCTATAAAAAGGCTCACCTATACAAATATCATTTGCAGCAAACACATAAAAATTATATGGTGTAGCTGTAGTTAATCCAGTAGCAGTAAATGAAGTGGCCGCTGTGTAACTTACTATAATACCATTTCCTAATGTTTGTCCGGCTGTGTAAACAGTTCCATCTGTAGGTGATGCACCCAAAGGTGGAGTAGCAGTACTTCTGACTACTAAATATTTACTTGCACCACTGCCTGTAAAAGTTCCGTTGATACTTGTGTTTGCAGGGGTAAGTGTAAAAGGATTGGTTGGTGCTGCAGGTGTAACACAAGCAGGTGGCGTACCTGTAATGATACCGGAAGTAAGTGGATTTACAATGTTATAATTTGGTCCACCTATACAACCCTGGTCTTCCATGGAAAAAACAAAATAATAATATTGTGTACTTGCAGAAACAGTATTATCTGTAAAGCTACCGTTGTTTGAAGTTGCTACAACCGTTCCGTTTCCACTGCCAATTATTTGTCCATTTGTATATGCTGTGCCATCTACAGGAAACTGCGTAAGCGTATTGGCAAGACTTCTTACAACTAAATAATTAAGGATAGTGGTTGGTGTAGCAACTGGTGTAAATGTTCCTGTTACATTGCTAACAGTAGCACTTAAACTTAAATTTGTGGGTTGCGCAGAAGGCTCTGGGCATGGTATGTTTGAATTTACACTTACATCATCAATTGACCATCTAGATGAATTCGTTGTTGTTGGATTTATATAAACCCAAGCCAAACGAATATTAGGAATATTATACGCAGATAAATCAATATTGTCTGATAAAGACCAGGGACCATTTTGCGCTACATTAGGCGGAAAATTTCCATTTAAATTTGTCCAAGTAGCAGTATTAGGATCGGTACCAACCGTATAATTTGAAGATATTTTCAATTGAAGGGAGTGGCTTGTAAATTCTCCTCTTGAGTAAAATTTTAATGTGGGTAAACTTACACCTGCCAAATTAAATGCGGGAGATATAAGCCAGTCTTCATTTAAAGGATTATTATTTGCTGCTACAAAAGCATTCATAAACACCGCATTTGCATCCGTTCTACCGGTAGTTGTACATGCCCATGTTTGTGCTCCAGTAACACTATATTGGCTCCAACCCTCATTTATAAAAGTAGTAGAGCAATTGGTAAAGCTATAATTATTGCCAATGATTCCGGCTGCAGGCACAGGTGCTGTTGTAAAGTTCCATGTGGTAGCACCGGTTATACCAGCAAAATTATTTAATGCAATATCTGTAAATGCCCCTGCAGCTATTTCAATATAATAATCGGTGTTGTTCAATAATGCATTAATTGTAATAGTAGCATTAGACCCTGCTACTGTTACGGCTGCTGTAGTTACATCTATCGTTTGTACTGCAACATTATCAGAAACTCTTTTAATAATGATATTACCTGTGCCTTTTGCAATGGGCTCATTAAACAATATTTGTAAATTGTTTGATATAGATACATTGGTAGCATTATCTGCAGGTGTAAGTGTTGTAACGGTTGGAGGGATAATATCACCACCACCGGCAGGCGTACCTGTAATTGAAATATTATCTAATCCTATTCCGGAACTGCTGCCTGCTTGCG
>JANPIF010000450.1:0-4754 GCA_031424845.1 Ferruginibacter sp. | reverse complement strand
GGAAAAATATGTTGTTTTATTTTAAAATATCCTCCATGTGGCCCATAACTTCTTATGGGATGATGCATGGCTAAAATAACAAATTTATTTTCGTTTTTAGTAAATATGTCGTCCAGCTGTGTCAGCACTTCAGCTTTCGTTTTGCATGGGCAATCGGATTCTACACCTGGTTTATCATATTCCTGCAGCCACCATTGAGAATCTACTATAACCAAAGTAACATCATCATTTATCTTTTCTTCCACAGGACCGGGACAACCATTTCTTGGCAACTGACGTACATATTTATTACCCAATACATCGATATAATTTTGAACCCTTAAAATAGACTGGTAGCCATTTCTACCACCGTTTGCCCAATCATGATTGCCAGGAATAAAATATACATTAACAGGTGCTTTACCTGCAATAAAAATTTGAGAATCTAAAGGTGCTTTGGCTATTTCGTATGTAGGCAATGCATTATCTGGCAATCCAGTTTTATACAAATTGTCACCTAAATAAATTACAGTAGTATTTTTATTCATAGCTACTGTTTTTCTTACAGCATCTACTACAGGTTGTCTTCCATTGGTTAATTGGCCTGCATCTCCCACCAATACTATGGTGGCTTGTACACTATCATTTACCGGGATATTTTGAGCAATTAGATTTGGTATTCTAACAAAGAGAATTAAAATCAACAAAAAATTTCTGGTTATCATCCTTTCTTTTTATTTTTTAATAGTAACAATGTAGCATACCCTTCTAAGTAAACCTCGTTTGAAATAA
The DNA here is from genome assembly GCA_031424845.1 of Ferruginibacter sp. GTDB lineage: Bacteria > Bacteroidota > Bacteroidia > Chitinophagales > Chitinophagaceae > Ferruginibacter. Next base: position 3,983 of record JANPIF010000450.1, on the reverse strand, counting down.
TAAGATCTCCATTTGGTGTAAAAGCCATTCCCTCGGGTTGTTTATATAATTTGGGATTGAGCGTTATTACATCTTTTAATTTGCCTTGTTCATTTTGAATAAATATGATTTTGTTCACTGAGCATAGCACATATAAATCCTTAGTGATAGGGTGAATGGCTGCAGCAGAAGGTTTTATTTTTTCTTTTTTACTGCCCAGCTTTTGAAACAGAGGTTCAGTTTCAATAGTTAAGTAGTTTTTAAAACTTTTTGAAGTATCGTTGAAATAGAAAGATGTTAGCATTGTTTTTTTATCTTCTTCACATTGCTTGCAAAGCAATACAATCTTATTGCTATCGGCTGAAAAATACAATGATTCAAATTCATTAACTTTTTTAGATGAATTAGGAAATTCTGTTTTTTCAATTTCGATTTTATCATTTACAAAAGTTAGTTTATCCATATCTCCATTGCTTACCAGTACATAAAATGAGCTGTCTTTATAAACCAAATCTTCAAAATCTCTCTGTTTGTCAAATCTCCATTCTTTCACATTTGATGGGTCCATTAAAGGCACTTTATACAATATTCCATCTTCATCTATAACTGCAAACACACTCGTATCTTTTGGGTAATAAGAAATACCTGATATTTCATCAAGTGCCTGTGGAAGATTTATAACCTTTGGATTTGCAAAATCATAGGCTTCAGTATTTTTAAAGCTATCCTTCTTTACTTTAGCATTACAATTGGACAATGTAATTATAGCAATTACCGAAAAATAGGTTAGAAATAATTTATGAAAAGGATACATAAGTATGATTAAATATTTACCGTAAAAACCAACAAACATGCCAAGCGCAAATGTGTGATTGGGGAATGAAAGGGATAAATATTTATTATTGAAAAAATAAGATTGGGTATTTTTTTCCCCTTAATCTTCAACAAATCCCCATTGCTGCCTTAAAGAAGAAAGTGACTCTCCTGTTAAATTTATATTATCATATTGACCTGCAATATTTTTCTGTCTGTATGCTTCGTATAAGGTCACTGCACAGGCAACGGATATATTTAATGATTTTATAATTCCTACTTGTGGTATGATAAAATTACCATCTGCCATTTTAATTATTTCATTACTCACACCACTGTGTTCATTTCCAAATACAAGCGCAACAGGTTCCGTAAGATTTAATTCATATAGGTCAACAGCATCACTACTTAAATGAGTAGTGTATATTTTTGAAAAATTTTTTCGTAATGCTGAAAAACATTCTTCTGCATTAGTAAATTGATGAACAGTTAGCCATTTTGCAGCGCTGGAAGATGCTTTTTCGCTCCACATTTCGTGGAGTCCAATTTTTGTATTAAGAATATATATATCCTGTACACCGACAGCATCGGCGGTTCGCATTACAGCAGAAATATTGTGTGGGTCGCTTACGTTTTCCAACACAATAGTAAGCCCAGGTTGTCTTTTTGCTAATACATTGTTCAATCTTTCTGTTCTTTCTGGCGTCATCCTGCGAATGTAAAAATATTTTGGGAGGATGAACAAGAAACAGTAAATATTAATCAAAAATTAGATGTTGATTTGAAGAAAATGTTCAATAATCACTTTTCAACACTCAATGCTCAAATATAAAAATATCAATCTTCAATATTAAATAAGCATTTATAGAATTTAATTTTAACTAAGATATAATTCCAGAAGAAATAAACAATCCTGTATATCAATTTGAAAGTTGATTATTGATCATTTAATATTGAACATTTATATTCCAAGATGAAAAGTGTGCTATAAAAAATAAAGCACCTGGTATATAAATTTTAAAATTGATTATTGAACATTGAATGTTGAGCATTTGTATTTCAAGACGAAAATAATCCGATACAAAATAAAGGATCCAGCATAAAAATTTGAAATTTGATTATTGGGAATCGGATATTGAGCCTTTGATTTTCTAAAAAAACGTTGCAATAAAAGTTCCAGCTGCACTCACCAGCATTAGCCCATCAACCAAAAAATAGTAAAATAGATATCCTCTTTTTTTAAAAGATAAATTATATACCAACCACACGATCGCCCCGGTAATTAAGAATGCAAACATTTGCGGTTTATCATTAAATTGGAAACGTAGAATAAGACCTAAAACAAAATACAGTATAAATACAATATGAATAATAAAGGTTAATTTTTGTTCAGGTAAATCGGTTGCCAGGCTACGGAGCCCATGCATTTTATCAATGGAAATATCTCTTCTATCAAAAATAATACATAGTAAAAGCATAAAGCAAAATCTTGCTGCAAAAAGTATGATTACAGGAACTATATCAATTGGCAACAATTGTTCTGCTGGTAATATTGTAGTAATGTATGCCCAAGTAAGGGAGAGTAAAATTGTTTTGATAAAACCAAGCTTTTGAAGTTTTTTTATGAAATTATATGGCCATAAGGGCAATGAATACAGCAGCGTTAAAAATCCCGCAAACAAAATATATGGCAATAGATGTTGCAGATGAATTAAAAAATATAAACTACCTGTACTTGAAATTAAAAAAATAGAAACAAAGGAAAGGTTATTTTTAAAAAACAAGACATTTGCATTTCTCTTTGAAAAATAAAATTTACTGAGCAACCAATAAAAATTATAACTGCAAATAGTTGAAAAAAAGATAAACCAATATAAGTTTACATTATGTGGCAAATGCAAAATTGCTATGGTTTGATAACAAAGCCCAACTGCGCAACATGCAATAAAAATAGAATGTGATAAAATAAAATGAAGAAAACGCATTAACGACTTATATATAAAAGCGGGTCACTAGTTTTAATAACATTGCTTTTATTTTTTGCAAAATCTTTTACATATACTTCAAAATACAAAGTATCTACTTTTGGGTTAGGTCTTGTAGATGCCTGTAATACACCAGAACCCGGTATATTTATATCTCCCTCTAAATCTATTTCCAAATCTGCCTTAAAATTCTTTTTTACAGCTTTAGAAAGTGCTGCAGGAAATTTAAAAGAATCCAGCTTAAATGGAGGAACAGTAAGGTTTTTAATATAAACGTAAGATGTATCTTGACCGTCAGCAAAGCCGAAATCGCCTTCTGCATCTGTCAATTCTAAAGTAAGGAAGGCAAAATCAGTGCCTGTAAGGGTATTGCTAAAGAAAGATGGTGTTATACTTTTAAATTTTATTTGGGGTGCACTAGTAAATTTATCTTTACCACAAGATATTAAAGTAACACTAAAAATAACTGCCACAAATAGATAACGCATATATTCGATTTATAATCAAATTTAATGATAGATAATGTAAAAACCATTTAAAATTTTAGCTTTGCTTATTTGTTAACATCTCTGTAATAACCCTGTATTTAGTATGAACCTTACATTGCCAACTATACTCCAAAATAAAATATTAAATACAACTGAAAATAATTTTGTTGAAAACACATTGCAGGTTTTTAATTTTCAATATCACAATAATGAAATGTATAGAAGCTACTGTGATTTGCTTAAAGTAGATGATAAAAGTATAGACAGTATAGAAAAAATACCATACTTACCCATACAGTTTTTTAAAAGTAAAATAATTAAAACCACGGATTTTGATACAACTACAGTTTTTGAAAGTAGTGGCACTACCGGCTCTGTTAACAGTAAACATTTTCTAAAAGATGTAACCTTGTATGAGGAAAGTTTTATAAAGTCATTCAGGCAATTTTATGGGCATGAAAAAGATTATTGTATTATTGGTTTGCTCCCATCCTATTTAGAAAGAAAAGGATCATCATTGGTATATATGGTAAATGATCTTATAAAAAGATCTGCTAATAAAAAAAGCGGCTTTTACTTATACGATTATGAAAATTTAAAAAAGGTATTGCTAGAAAATGAAACTGTTGAACAACAAACCATTTTAATTGGTGTTACCTATGCATTGATAGATTTTGCGGAGAAAAACAACATGCAATTAAAACATACAATTGTAATG
>JANPIF010000449.1:0-13231 GCA_031424845.1 Ferruginibacter sp. | reverse complement strand
CCTGTAACATTCGATGATGTAACAGTAAACTATGGCTTAGTTGGTGTTGGAGGTGCGGAACAATCAACTGTTGTTATTGACCCAACATTGGCCACTAATAAAGTTGGAAAAGTTATCAAGACGAACACAGCAGAATTGTGGGCTGGAACAACCATCACAGCATTAGCAGGAACGGTACAAACAAGTTTTGCAAATGCTATTCCATTTACAGCTACAGAAAGAAGAATGAATGTAAGAGTATGGAGTCCGCATACAAATATTTCCATCAAATTAAAAGTAGAAGATAAGAACGATCCAACGAAAAGTTGTGAGACCGATGCAATGTTCACCGGCGCAGCGAATACATGGCAAACATTGGAATTTAATTTTAATAACCAGTCAGGAGGTACGGCTGCGTTCAACCCAACCTTTACATACAACAAAGCTTCCATCTTTTTCAACTTTGGTGTAACAGGTGCAACAGCAGGAGAGCGTACATATTATTTTGATGATGTAAAATTTGGTCCTGCAACAGCTACGCCACCAACACTTACACAAATGAATGTACCGGTTACATTTGATGATGTAACAGTAAACTACGGCCTGGTAGGTTTTGGAGGAGCAGAGCAATCAACCGTGGTTATTGATCCAACATTGGCCACCAATAAAGTTGGAAAAGTTATCAAAACTAACACAGCAGAATTGTGGGCTGGAACAACCATCACAGCATTAGCAGGAACGGTACAAACAAGTTTTGCAAACAATATCCCTTTTGCTGCGGGCGCTACAAAAATGAATGTGAGAGTATGGAGTCCGCACACGAACATACAGGTTCGTTTAAAAGTAGAAGATAAAACAGACCCAACTAAATCTTGCGAAACAGAAGCTACATTTACTGGTGCAGCTAATACATGGCAAACATTAGAATTTAATTTTGCCAACCAGGCAGCAGGAACAGCAGCTTTAAACCTTGGATATAATTTTAATAAAGCTTCTATCTTTTTCAACTTTGGTGTAACCGGAGCTACAGCAGGAGAAAGAACTTATTATTTTGATGATGTAAACTTTGGCGGAGTGGTAGCACCTGCAACACCTCCGGCACCCACAGTAGTATCACCGGTAAATAATTGTCAAAATGTTTCTTCAACTTTAACGGCAACCGCTTCTGCAGGAAATACATTGTTGTGGTATACTGTTCCAACAGGTGGTGTAGGTTCAACTACAGCTCCAGTTTTAACCAATGCTCTATTGGGTACCACTACCTATTATGTTAGTCAAAGAAATACTGCTTTGGTAGAAGGGCCGCGTGCTGCAATTGTAGTAAATGTAAACCCTACACCAGTAGCACCTACTGCCACTACAGCATTTACGTATTGTCAAAATGCAACAGCAGCAGTATTAACAGCTACGGCAGCAGCAGGCAATACATTAAAATGGTATACTAGTTTAACAGGAACCGGAAGTACAACTGCAATAACTCCAAGCACTACAACAGCCGGCACCTTTACTTATTATGTAAGCCAAACAAATAGTTTTGGTTGCGAAAGTCCTAAAACAAATATTACAGTTGTGATAAATGCGGTAGCAGCAGCACCTGTTACCACTACAGTTAATTATTGTCAGAATGTAGTAGCAACTCCTTTAAATGCAACGGCAGCGGCTGGCAATACATTAAAATGGTACACAGTGGCCACGGGAGGCGCAGCACTTGCATCAGCACCTACACCTTCAACAACAACTGTTGGTACTACCACTTATTATGTAAGTCAGATAAACACCAATGGTTGCGAAAGCCCAAGAGCTTCCATAAATGTAGTTGTAAGAGCTGCACCTTTGGCACCAGGCGTGGTTACTCCGGTAGCGTATTGTTTAAATGCTACTTCAACATTGTTATCCGCCACCGCCGATGCAGGCAATAATTTATTGTGGTATAATGCAGCCACAGGTGGTACTGGTTCTGTAAATACGCCTACAACAATTACTGCCGTGAGTGGCTCCACTACTTATTACGTAAGCCAATCAAATGCTGGAGGTTGTGAAAGTCCAAGAACAGCAATAATTGTAAATATCATTGCTCCTCCTACAGTGGCTAATATAAGTGCTGCACCTTATACAAAATTGTTTCCTGGTCTCACTACCACCATTTCTGCGGCCACTGCTCCTGCAGCTGGTACTACTTATTTATGGTATAAGAATGGAGTAGCTTTAACCGGACAAACAGGGAATAGTATATCCGTAAATATGAGTGGTGTAGGTAATTATACATTAAAAGCTACTAATTTAAATGGTTGTATAGGTACATCAAATACCGTATCTATTTTAGATTCTGCCAAGCAAAATGTTTTCATTTATCCTAACCCTTCAACTGGAAGGTTTCAAGTGAGGTATTTTAGCGATAACAATAATGTTAAACCAAGAAAAATCAGTATTTATAATGCTGCGGGTGCATTAGTATATAACGCAAGTTTTGTAATGTTTGGTTCATATACACCTATGGATATTGATTTATCCAATACTGGTTCTGGCACTTATTATATTCACTTGATGGATAACGATGGCAAAAATTTAGCGACAGAAAAAATATTTATTCATAATAAGTAAAAGAGATTTTAAAAAAGTGGTTCTTTTATTAGTAACCACTTTTTTAATTTTTTGATTGATTTTTTCTAAATAAAAATTAGATTCTGTTTTTTTTAAATTGGATAATGATGAATAAGATAATATTTTTTCAGGCTTGTATATTATTAATAATGGGCGTTTCATTTACTGGTTGTGCCAGTAAAAATTATGCTTCAAAAACTGAAGCCATAAATAATGGAAATTCTCATAGCCAAACAGAGAAAAAAATAGCCAACATAAAGTCAACAAAGCTGAAGTTAATATGGGCAGATGAATTTGATATTGCAGGAGCACCTAACCCTGCTAAATGGGGCAATGATATTGGAACCGGTACTTGGGGATGGGGCAATAACGAATTGGAATATTACACTGACCGTAAAGAAAATGCGATTGTAGAAAAAGGAATTTTAAAAATAAAAGCAATTAAAGAAACTTACAAGGGTAGTAATTATACATCTGCAAAAATTTTAACCAAGGATAAGTTTTCTTTTAAGTATGGTAAAGTAGAAGTGAGAGCAAAACTTTCTACAGGTGTTGGTACATGGCCTGCAATATGGATGCTTGGTAATAATATCTCAACAGCAGGTTGGCCTGCATGCGGTGAAATAGATATTATGGAACACAAAGGTAGTGAGCCAAATAAAATTTATTCAACGCTACATTACCCTCATCATTTTGGTGATAAAGGAGATGGAAATACTATTAATATTTTAAATGCTGATACTAAATTTCATATTTACACAGCGGAATGGTCTGAAAAGGAAATTAAATTTTATGTAGATGATGTGTTATTTAAAACTTTTGTAAACACAAGCACCTCTCCATTTCATCAAAACTTTTATATTATTTTAAATCTAGCAATGGGTGGTAATTTTGCGGGCCCTGTAGATCCTGCAATTACAAATGCTACTATGGAAGTTGATTATGTAAGAGTGTATCAATAATGTATATAGTTTAAAGTAATGGTTGGCGAAATTTTTATAAATTAATTTTTTAAACATTTAGCGTTACCTCAAAACCAATCATTTCCCTGAATGTTGCTGCCCTTCTTTGCAGCAATATTTTTATAAAATAAACATGAAATGTTTAAACATATAGGCACAGTAATATTTTTATTATTCAGCACTACATTATATTCTCAAAAAAGCAACAATACTCTTGCTAAATTATTTTCAGCCAAAGGCAAATCCATAACTGTATACACAACAGCAGACAGTGGTAATTTAAGATTATCCCTTACAGATAAATTAAATTTAAAAGAATTTGCTCAACCCTTAGAAGGAGAGACAAGTGTGTTTGTAGACCCAAATAAAACCTTTCAAACCTTTATGGGTATTGGCGCTGCTATTACCGATGCAAGTGCGGAAGTGTTTGCAAAATTATCATTAGCCAAACAGCAGGAATTATTGCAAGCATATTTTAGCAAAGAAAAAGGCATAGGATATACGCTAGCACGAACTAATATTAACAGTTGTGATTTTAGCAGCGATATGTACACATATGTGAACGAAGGCGACGCTACCTTGAATTCTTTTAATATTGAGCATGATAAAAAATTTAGAATACCATTTATTAAGCAAGCTATACTTGCAGCAAATGGAAAACTCACATTATTTGCAAGCCCCTGGAGTCCACCAGCCTTTATGAAAACCAACAATAGCATGCTACATGGTGGAAAATTAAAAACTGCTTTTGCAAACAGTTGGGCAATGTATTATACAAAATTTATTAAAGCTTACGAAAAAGAAGGAATACCAATTTGGGGTATAAGCATACAAAATGAACCCATGGCAAAACAACGTTGGGAAAGTTGTATTTACACAGCAGAAGAGGAGAGAGATTTTCTAAAAAATCATTTAGGTCCTACTATGAAAAAAGAAGGGTTGGGCAATAAAAAAATTATTGTTTGGGACCATAATAGAGATTTGATGACGCAAAGAGCTGATGTGATTTTTAATGACCCTAAAGCATCTAAATATGCATGGGGCATGGGTTTTCACTGGTACGAAACCTGGAGTGGGGGGCAACCAATGTTTGCGAATGTAGGGATAGTTAACAAAAATTACCCTACAAAAAATTTACTATTTACTGAAGGCTGTGCAGAAAGTTTTAAGCAAGAAGACTATCAAAAATGGGCCAATGGCGAACGCTATGGAAAATCGATGATAAATGATTTTAACAATGGTACTGTTGGTTGGACAGACTGGAATATTTTATTGGATGAAACGGGTGGGCCAAACCATGTAGGAAACTTTTGTTTCGCACCGGTTCATGCCAATACAGTTACAGGAGAAATTATATATACTCCTTCGTATTATTACATTGGGCATTTTTCAAAATTTATTAGTACTGGAGCTAAAAAGGTTAATTGTTCCACGAGTAGGAGCCAATTAATAAGTACAGCTTTTTTAAATGCAAATGGTAAATTGATAGTTATAGTAATGAATGATAGCGATAAAAAAATTACATACAATTTATGTATTCAAAAAAATGCAGCAATTGTTACCATTTTACCCCATGCTATTCAAACACTAGTTTTATAAATTCCGCATCTTTATTCTATCACCTTTTCCATTGCCATTCCTCTTGATCCTTTTACTAGAATAGTGGCATTTTGAAATTGCTGTTCTTTAAACCAATTTGCAACTTCTGTAGATGTATTAAAATGGATAATGTTTTCAGGTAAGTTTTGATAATCTTTTCCTGCCACTGCTACTTGATGCCATTGATATTGTTGGAGTAGCTCGATAATAGAATTATGCTCGGCAATAGTTTCCTCACCAAGTTCCATCATGCCGCCTAATATCACTATCTTATTATCTCCAGCCATAGCTGCAAAATTTTCTATAGCTGCCTTCATACTACTTGGGTTTGCATTGTAAGCATCCAATACAATTGTGTTGCTCCCATTTTCAATTATTTGTGATCGGCTGTTGGAAGGAACATAATTTTCCAATGCAGATTTTATAACGCCATCATTTACACCAAAGGTTTTACCTATGCAAACAGCACTCATCACATTAGGTAAATTATAATTGCCTGCAAGCTGCATTTTAATATTTTCTATTGCAGCACCGTTAGTAACAGTAATTTCCAGATAATGATTATCATCCTTTACAACACCCGTATAAGTTGCATTATAAGAACCATAAGTAATTTTATTCTTAACAGCGGCACTCATTTTATTTAAATAATCATAATCAGTATTTATAAAAATAGTCCCACCTGTTTTTGCCAAGTAATTGTATAATTCACCTTTCCCTTTTTTTACACCTTCTTCACCGCCAAACCCTTCAAGATGAGCTTTACCACAGTTTGTTATTAAGCCATGTGTAGGTTTTGTATAAATACAATAGCTTTCAATTTCGTGCAGATGATTTGCACCCATTTCAATGACCACTATTTCTGCATCTTTTTTTACAGATAAAATGGTAAGTGGAATACCAATATGATTGTTAAGATTACCCTTTGTTGTATAACATTTGTAAGTAGTACTCAGCACTTCATGCACTAGTTCTTTTGTGGTGGTTTTTCCATTACTTCCCGTAATGGCTATAAAGGGTATTTGTTTGCCATCCCCCAAGTTTTCAAATTGCTCTCTATGGTACTTAGCAAGCATTTGCAGAGTGTTTAAAACATTGTCTGTATAAATAATATTTTCACTTTGAATATCAGTTTGTTCGTCGCAAACACAATAAGAAGCTCCGGCTTCAAAGGCTTGCTTAACGTATAGGTTTCCATTAAAATTTGGACCTTTCAATGCAAAAAAAATGTCGCCTTTTTTTACTTTTCTGGTATCTGTTTCTACGGAAGGGAAATCAATAAATATTTTATATAATTCTTCTATACTCATGCTACAAAAATAAAGAGCAATATTTTAAATTGTTCAAATAAAAAAACCCTTCAGATTATGAAGGGCTTTTAAATTTTTATTTTCCTTTTCTTGAATTTTGTTTTCTTGATGGGAAGTTATTACCATCTTTAAAGCCTGGTCCTTCCGGAGGTCCAAGATATGTTTGAGCACATCTAAACCCTACGGTACTTGCAGCTTGAGATTCCTGCATAAAGCGACGAGTGCCCGGAGATAACCAATAAGCTCTGTCATTCCAGCTACCACCTTTAATTACACGAGATTGATCGTTAATTAAAGAAGTAATACCATAACCATAATTTACTTGGCTAGATGAATCACCATCTAAATAATTAATTACATTATTCTTTTGATAGTTTGCTCTGTTTTTTACATCATCATCAGATATATCTTGTCTCTTTAAATACCCTGAGCTATCTCTTTCATATTCACCAGAGCTGTTCTTAAACAATTTTGTAAATTTATTACCACGAAAGTAGTTAAAATCCTGTGCATCTAAAGAGGTCATAGGTCTGTAAACATCACCAACCCACTCACTCACATTACCACTCATATTATACAATCCAAAAGCATTTGGATAGAACGACTTAATGTTTCCTGTAATAGCAGCTCTATCATTTAAACCTCCTGCTATACCCATGTTATCTCCACTTCCTCTTTTAAAGTTTGCAAGAAACTTTCCTTGCCAGCTTCCACGACGATTGTCACGCAAGCCATTTGGATTTTTTGACCATGAATAAACTTGTTGGTTAGACCGGTTTTCTTCACCACTTTGTTTTTCTTTTTTGCGAATATTTGGATTTTGATCAAGCAAGCCATAAGCCGCATATTCCCATTCTGCCTCTGTAGGAAGTCTGTAACCCATATTTAAAATACCATCTTCCATTTTTACATTTGCACGTGGCTTACCATTTACATCTCTCAAATCTGTTTTTTTAGGTTTACCTTTTGCCATCTGTACAAGCTCAGGATTTACCAGATATGCTTCTGTATTAAACGAACCTTCACTACCACCACCTTTCATTTCTTTTTTAATGGCATCTTTTTTCAAATAGCCTTTTTCCATCAATTTTAATTCATTAACTCTATCAGTTCTCCAAATACAGAAATCATGTGCTTGTTGCCAATTTACACCTACAACAGGGTAGTAATTATAAGAAGGATACCTAAAATAATACTCAACATAAGGCTCATTGTAAGCAAGCTCTTCTCTCCATACCAAAGTATCAGGCAATGCTTTAGAAATAATTGCAGTATCGCTGCTAAATGTGTTGTCTAACCAATATAAATATTCACGGTAGTGAACATTCGCTACTTCTGTTTCGTCTATAAAAAAAGAAGGAACGGTAACACGGCGTGGTACATTATTCCAATCACCCATTACATCTTCATCTTTGGCACCCATAACGAAAGAACCACCCTGTACAAAAACAAGCCCAGGCCCAGCTTTAGGATATTTTACTTTTGCAACATTAAAGTTGCCCATATTTTTATCGTTGTAACTCCAGCCTGTGGCAGAAGACTTAGTAGATTTTTTTCCGAATATACCGCCATTTTTACATGCCCCTAAAGAAAGCGTTGCAATGGCAGCGAGAAAAAAATATCTGCTTGAAAAAGTTTTTAACATGGTTATTGTCGTTTTACAGATTATTAAACGAAGAAAATTCGTGGTTATTGTTGATTAATTATTATACAGGTTGCGAATATAATTGTTTTCAGTTAAAAGATTTCATGCTACTATTTATTTAGCTTTTTATTGACGGTAAAACAATTTTATAGTTTGTGCAACGTTTTACAAAAAAAGTTTGTCTCAAACAATATTAAGTAATTACGATATAATGAAGTCAGTAGTTGAATAAAATCATACGTAAATGTATATTTTGTTTTACCAAATTGATAGTGCTAAAAATAAAATGTAAAATTTTTATTAATTAATTTGGTTTTCTTTAACAAGAATTTATAACTTAGCGTTAAGAAACACAAAATCAATAAAAATAGGTAATCTGTTCAATCAATTAAATTAAACGCTTATAGAGGTAAGTCTACCTAACCAAGACAAAAAAAACGCATGAAACAAGCAACATTAAAGCTAGCTGCCATAGCAATTTTAATAGGCGGTACAAGTACAATAGCAAGTGCACAGACTAATGTAAAACAAGAAAACGTAATTACAACAGCAGTTCCAATGTTACGCATATCACCAGATGCTCGCAGTACAGCGATGGGTGAAACAGGTATAGCTACATCAGGTGATGCCTATTCAAATTTTTGGAATTTAGGGAAAACTCCATTCGCAAAACAAAAAGCTTCTATAGGTGTTACATATACGCCTTGGTTAAACGATTTAGATTTAAAAGATGTTTACCTGGCTTCACTTGCAGGATATTATAAATTAGATGAGTCTCAAGCACTATCTCTTGGTTTAAGATATTTTAGTTTGGGAGATATTCAGTTTACAGATCAATCAGGTAATAACGTTGGTCAAAATCGCCCTCGTGAATTTTCTGTTGAGGGTGGTTACTCTAGAAAATTAGGTGCAAAATCAGGCTTAGGTATTGGTGTACGTTACATCAGTTCAAATTTAGCTGTAGGCAACTATAATGGAACCAATTATAAAAAAGGAAGTTCTGTAGCAGCTGATTTACATTATTTCCACTCAGGTGCAAAGGAAAGTGGCGAAGGTTTTAACTACGGAGTTACCTTAAGTAACCTTGGAGCTAAAATTTCTTACACTGATGATAACAATCAAAGAGATTTCATACCTGCAAACTTAGGTTTGGGTGGTGCTTATACAAAAGTATTTGATGCAGATAGCAAATTAACTTTTGCGTTAGATTTAAATAAATTATTAGTTCCTACTCCTCAAAACGATTCAGCAGGTATTGCAGATTACCGTAAGCAAGGTGTAGTAAGTAGCTGGTTTAAATCATTTGGCGATGCTGATGGTGGCGGTTCAGAAGAACTTAAAGAAATTTCTACTTCAATTGGTGCAGAATACTGGTACAAAGAGCAATTTGCTTTTAGAGCAGGTTATTTCTACGAAGGAAATACAAAAGGTAACCGTCGTTATGCAACTGTTGGTGCAGGTTTAAAATATAATGTAATAGGCTTAAACCTAGCTTATATTTTCCCATCTGGTTCTGGTATCAGTCGTAATCCTTTGTCAAACACAATACGTTTCAGTTTGTTGTTTGATATGGACAAAAACTAATCAATTTTAAAATATTGAATGGACGCTCTGCTTTAGTAGAGCGTCCTTTTTTTTACAGCAAGTTTTACGCATCTTTGCCACAAATAAAAAATATGTCATATAGAATTGGAACAGGTATTGATTTTCACCAACTTGTTATAGGTAGAGATTTGTGGATAGGTGGTGTGCATATACCTCATACAAAAGGTGCCCTTGGCCATAGCGATGCAGATGTATTATTACATGCTATTTGCGATGCACTATTGGGAGCACTTAGCCTTGGAGATATTGGTAAGCATTTTCCTGATACTGATCTAACATTAAAAAATATTGACAGTAAAATTTTGTTGTCTAAAACATTTGAAATAATAAGTACAAAAGGATATTGTGTTATAAATGTAGACTCAACTGTATGTTTGGAATTGCCTAAGATTATGCCTTATGCAGATGAAATGCGAAATATTATTGCAGGAATTTTAGAGATTGACATAGATGATATTTCGATTAAAGCTACGACTACAGAAAAAATGGGATTTGCAGGTAGAGAAGAAGGACTATTTGCAAATGCAACTGTTTTACTAAAGAAAATTAAGATATGATTAATACTATAAAAATTAATACAGTAAATATATCAAGCAATGATTTGCCTCATTATGCTACTGAAGGTGCAGCGGGCATGGATATTAGGGCACATTTAGATGAACCCGTAACATTAACGCCGTTGCAAAGAATGCTGATACCTTCTGGCATATTTATGGAAATACCGGCAGGCTATGAAGTACAAATACGACCGAGAAGTGGACTTGCATTTAAAAACGGCATTACCTGTTTAAATACTCCGGGTACAATTGATAGTGACTACAGAGGAGAACTAAAAATTCTACTTATTAATTTAAGCAACGAAAATCAAACCATCAGTAACAATGACCGTATAGCTCAATTAATTGTAGCTAAAGTAGAAAAAGCCGAATTAATACTGGTACAACAATTGGATGGAACGGAAAGAGCCGCCGGAGGTTTTGGTCACACAGGTATTTAAAATTATTATATGAAAATAGTTGGATTGATTTTTTTAATAAGTAGCATATTTTTTTTATCTCAATGTAAATCAGGTAAAATAATTACCAAAGCAATAGCCCCAAGAGATACTACCAACAATTTAAAAATAAAGTCATTAGAAGATTCTTTATTACTACTAAATAATACAAGAAACATCATCACTAAAAATCTGATAGATTTTAAAACTTTTTCTGCTAAATTAAAAATGGATATTGAAGACAGTAAAGGTAAAAAACCTGATCTGCTGGCTAATGTGAGAATGATTAAAGACAGTGCTATTTGGATTTCTATTTCTGCTTCTATATTAAATATAGAAGTTTTTAGGGTACTTATTACAAAGGATAGTGTGATACTTTTAAATAAGCAGGAAAAAGAGGTCCAGTATAGATCTATCAATTATTTGCAGGAAATTACTGATATACCTTTTGATTTTAATACGCTTCAAAACTTGATCATTGGTAACCCAATATTTTATAATGACAGTAATATTTTGGTAAGAAAGTTTGAAGACTTTCTGTTAGTATCATCTAATGGTTTAGAGTTCAAAAATCTGTTGACTATTTCTACAAAAGACAATACACTTATCCATAGTAAATTGGATGATTTAAATTTATCACGCAATCGTACTGCTGATTTTACATATGATAGTTATATCAATAATAATGGATTTCTCTTTTCAACAAACCGACAAGTTATTGCTACCGAAAAAAATAAATTGGATGTAAGGATGAATTTCAAACAATTTGAGTTTAACAAAGAATTATCTGTGTATTTCCCTATACCTAAAAACTATAAAAAGAATTAATCCTTATTTTTATTGCGTGAGGATAATTGCATATTCTGAAATGATAAAATTTCTTATCATTTCTTTTCAAAAAACCAGACTATGATGAGAGTAACAATTTTTTTTGTATTAATATCTTTTTTAGCAAATACTGTAGCGGCCCAAACAAGAGAAGAGTTGGAAAAACAACGTCAGCTACTAAAAAAAGAAATAGATGAAACACAAAAATTGTTGAACAGTAATAAGCAGGTTACCAAACAAAGTCTTACCACACTTTCTCTCTATATAAATAAAGTAAACCTACAGGATAGAGTTATTGAAAACATTGGCAAAGATTTGCGAATATTGGACAACAATATTTACAGTATACAGAAAGACGTAAATAAGTTTGACAGATTATTGGATACGCTAAAACAAGAGTATGCAAAAAGTATGGTATATTCTTACAAAAACCGGGGCAACTACGAATTCATAAATTTCATTTTTTCTGCTGATAATTTTAATGATGCCATTAAAAGAATTTCATATTTAAGAAGCTACAGAACATACAGAGAAATGCAAGGGCAAAATATTTTGCGTACGCAGGAGCTTAGAAGAAAGAGATTGGAAGACTTGGGGGTATCTAAAAAAACAAAGAGTGTAACGTTAGATGTGCAAAGCAAGGAGATGAGCGAATTAGAGAAGCAAAAGGCAGAGCAGGATAAAATAGTAGTGCAATTAAAAAAAGAAGGCAATGGTTTAAACGCACGGATAGCAGCAAAACAAAAACAAATGGCCAAAGTAAATGGTGCTATAAAATCAGCCATTGCAAAAGCTATAAAAGAAGCAAATGATTTAAGAATTGCCGAAGAAAAAGCTGCTAGAAAAAGAAGAGATGATTTAGCAGCAGAAGCCAGAAGAGTTAAAGCTGAAAATGATAAAATAGCAAAAGCAAATGCAGCTGCTACAGCAACCGGAAAACCAACTACTGCAATTGCTGAACCTGTAAAAGCAAGACCTGTAAAAGAACCTGTTACGGTTGTAGCACCGGTATCTACAACATTTAATGCAGATAACATTGCCCTTAACAATAGCTTTGAAAGAAACAAAGGAACCTTACCTTGGCCTGTTGACAATGGTGCTGTATTAAACCATTACGGTCCATACAAATTACCAAGTGGCGCCACGCTCGATAACAGTGCGGTAACAATTTCAGCATCTATAGGAACACCAGTAAAAGCGGTTTTTGATGGTATGGTTATATTGGTTACGGAAGTTGATGATGGCAAATTTACAGTAACCGTAAAGCACGGTAATTACTTTACATCTTACAGTAACATTAATGGAGTAGGCGTAAAAATGAACCAAGAAGTAAAAACAGGTCAGGTATTAGGACGAGTAGCATCTAACCTTGACGGTATAGGATCTATTGATTTTTACACAGCTAAATCCAACACTGACCTTGATCCGGAAAAATGGCTTAGACGCCGATAAATTATTGTAAAACTTTTTTATATAGTGCTTCATATTGAGGCACTATATTTTCTATATCAAATCGCTCTGCTTGTTTCAATGCATTTGCTTTAAAGGTTGCATATACTGAATCTTCTTTCAAAATTTTTATGGCATTTTTTGCCATATCTGCCACATCGCCTACGTTACTCATATAACCACAACTACCATCAATAATAATTTCCGGTAAGCCACCGGCATTTGTAGAAATTACAGGTACTTCTGCCGCCATTGCTTC
>JANPIF010000448.1:0-3093 GCA_031424845.1 Ferruginibacter sp. | reverse complement strand
CTTTTATATATAGATGGGTTAGTAAGTACAGGGATTAGTAAAATCCCTACACAATATTAAAAATAATTTTGGCTTAATGAAAAAATATGATAAACTATTTTATTCACATTTATTTATTGTGTGTGGATAAGGCAGGTTGAGTTTATAAAAAAAAATTTGTTTCGATGAATGTTTTTAAAATGCATTCCATAAAAAAAAATTTTTAAATGTGTTGAAACCTGCATGGAGACAGATTATAATGAAAATGCTTTTCTATTGCTTAATTAATATTTGAAAAACTATACAAAAAGAAAAGTGGTTTTATGAATATTTGAATCATCAAAAAATAAAAAAAAATTTTTTCAAGAAAAAGAAAGTTTTTGTTTTAAAATATATGTTTCGCGGCTTTATTTCATCTACTTGATAAAATAAAAACGGGCTACCTTCGCATTTTAAAAAATAAAATAATGCATAAATCATCTATTAAAATTGATATTTTGCTTGACCCGGAAAAGGTGCCGGAAAGCATACACTGGAACGCATCTGACAGTAGTGCGGAAATGGTACAAAAAGCAAAAGCAATGTGCATTGCATTTTGGGACCCTGCAGATAAAACTGCTATGAGAATAGATCTTTGGACAAAAGATATGATGGTGGATGAAATGGGAGAATTTTTTTATCAGATGTTATTTACCATGTCTGATACATTTGCAAGAGCTACAAAAAATAAAGAACTTGCTGCGGAGATGAAAAGTTTTTCAGAAGCATTTATAAAGAAGTTTAGAGCTGCGCAAATAACGGAGAATGGTGCGTAAGCAGTGGGCAACAGATGACGGAACTGCAAACATTTAAAACCTTCTAACCCACAACTCGTAACCCTTAACTTTTAATACACTATTTAATACTCAATACTTTTTTATGAATTTAGAAACACAAATAATGGCAGAAATGAAAGATGCCATGAAAGCAAAAGATGAAGCCGCCTTGCGTACGCTACGTGCAATAAAAGCAGAAATTATAAAAGCAAAAACAGAGCCTGGTGCAGGTGGTGAAATTGATGAAGCAACGGAACAAAAGTTTTTACAAAAAATGGTGAAGCAACGCAAAGATTCGTTGGATATTTTTGAGCAACAAGGCAGAGCTGACCTGGCAGTAAAAGAAAAAGAAGAACTGGAAATTATACAAAGGTTTTTGCCAAAGCAAATGACGGAAGATGAAATTACTGCTGAGGTAAAAAATATTATTGCAAGCAGCGGTGCATCATCTGCTGCAGATATGGGGAAAGTAATGGGGCTTGCAACAAAACAACTGGCAGGTAAGGCAGATGGTAAAGTTATAAGCGGTATTGTAAAATCTCTTTTAACATAAAAACAAATCATGTTTATAGATGCTGCTTACATGATTTTAATAGCGCTTGCTATTTTTAAAGGTTTGCAAAAAGGTTTCATTATTGCAGTATTTTCTGTACTTGGTTTTATAGTAGGGATAGCTGCAGCACTTAAACTTTCTGCAGTAGTTGCATTAAAATTATCTACACATACAGGTGCAGGCAAATGGTTGCCTGCATTGTCTTTTTTACTGGTCTTTATAGCCACAGCATTCTTGATTAGTTTAGTTGGTAAACTCATTCAAAAAACTTTTGAAACCATAATGCTTGGATGGGTAAATAGAATAGCTGGTGTAGCGCTCTACATTTTATTGTATAGCATTATTTACAGCGTATTTCTTTTTTATGCAGTTCAACTTCATTTTATAAAAACAGAAACCACTACTGCATCCGTTGTATATCCTTATTTACAGCCATTAGCCCCTAAAATTATTGATGGTATTGGTAAATTTATTCCGTGGTTTAAAGACATGTTTACCTCTTTAGAAAACTTTTTTGCAGGGTTGGCCAAATGAGCATTTTCAATTGAATATTCTCCGGCCGAGTTTTATAGTTTAAAAAAATGAAACAGTAAATAACATAACATAGAAATTTCATTTATATATTTGTTAATACATCATTTTTGAGTTAAACAACGTATTTTAGCAATTCACAGAACTATACTTAACGAGGCATGAGCTACGAAATAAAACAAGACGGGAAATTTAAATTCATTGAAGAGGGTAACGGCGAAGTATTAATGCTGTTACACGGATTGTTTGGCGCCCTAAGTAATTTTCAAGATTTAATAGAATATTTTAGAAAAAATTATAAAGTGGTAGTTCCAATATTACCTCTTTTAGATATGGATTTATTGCATACCACTGTAGGCGGACTTGAAAAATTTGTAACCAGATTTATTGACCATAGACATTATGATAATATAAACCTCCTGGGTAATTCGCTGGGTGGGCACGTAGCGCTCGTACATATTTTAAAACACCCAGAAAAGATTAAATCGTTGATATTAACCGGTAGCTCAGGTTTATTTGAAAATGGAATGGGCGATACTTACCCTAAACGTGGCGATAAAGAATATATTAGAAAAAAAACTGCTTTTACTTTTTATGACCCTGCTATGGCTACTGAAGAACTTGTAGAGGAAGTTTTTGAAATAACCAATAACAGAATGAAGGTTATTAAAATTATAGCACTAGCTAAAAGTGCTATAAGGAATAACCTTGGAGAAGAATTGAAAGCTATTAAACAGCCTACCTGCCTCATTTGGGGCAATAATGATAATGTAACTCCACCATTTGTAGGAGAAGAATTTCAAAAATTAATACCCAATAGTGAACTGCATTTTATTGATAAATGTGGTCATGCCCCTATGATGGAAGTTCCGGACGAGTTCAATAAAATTTTAGGAACTTTTTTAGCTAAAGTAAATACTCCTGCAACGGTTTAACTATTTCTTTTGTCATTTTACAATCTACAATCCCGTTGATGTAGTATCTTGATAATAATTATTGTATCCATGCTTACAAAACATCTTATAAATAACAATATTCCCAGGCTACAACTTCAAGATAGTGTGGCAAAAGCATTACAGCTAATAAACGATTTTAAAATAACTCACTTACCGGTTGTTTCAGATAATACATTTTTAGGGTTGATAAGTGAAGATGATTTACTTGATGCCGAAGATCAAAAATTACCCATAGAAGTTTTGCAGGAAAATTTTATAA
>JANPIF010000447.1:0-2062 GCA_031424845.1 Ferruginibacter sp. | reverse complement strand
TTTGAATTTAAAATTGAAAAGTCGGAAGTAACCAATCAGACAATATTAATTATAACAGATTTTGCAGAAAAGAAAGATATTAAAGACCAAACCCAATTGTGGGAGTATCAGGTAAAAGATCTTTTTCACCGTATTGGAAGTTAATCGGTAAGCAAATCTGCTATTTCTTTATACCCAATGGGTAACATTGACTGCATCATATTCCAATGATGCAGTTCGTATTTCAGGGCTACTTTAATAAATCTTTTTTCATGTAATGTTTTCTTTTCTTTATCATTAAGCAAATAGAACTGAACATAATTATCTTTTTCAAAATGATGCTGCCACTCATCCTCATTAATTGCTACAAAAAAATGAGGACTCTCCTTCAATTTATCAAAAATATTTTTCTCCCAATAATTTTTGTATTCCCCGGAAAGATGAAGGGTAATGCAGATAAAATTTCCCCACCAAAACATTGTTCTTACAGCAAAAATATTTTCTTTTTCAAAAACGGCGGGGTAGTCCATCATAACATATGGGAAACCATTGTAGTTTTCCCCTTTATATATTTTAGGAACGGCAGAAGTCAATTTCCTGCTTTGTCCTAGTAAAGGTTGAAATGCGCTTGTAATACCCGGCACCAAACCAGCAAACAAAGCAAATGCTTTTTCTATAATGGCTACTTTAGTTAAAATAATGTTCTTATCGGTAGCCATAGCTAGTTCGCCGGAGGAAAGTATTACTTTTGCTGCATCGCTCATAATGAAAATATAATTTATAAAATTAAAGTTTCTACATTTCAGTAATGATAAAAAAATTAGATAAACTTATCCTTAAATCCTTTTTTGGACCATTTATCGTTACATTCTTTATTGCCTTTTTTGTATTAATGATGCAAACTTTGTGGAAGTACATTGATGACCTTGTAGGTAAAGGACTTCCATTTATTACTATTATTAAATTTGTATGGTACGCAAGTGCTACGTTATCATCTCTTGCTATGCCTATTGCCATTTTAATATCGTCGATAATGACGTTTGGTAACCTTGGAGAAAGTTTTGAATTGGTTGCTATAAAATCTGCAGGTATTTCTTTACTCCGTTTTATGCGTCCCCTTGTGTGGGTAACGGTTGTGCTTTGTATTATCACCTTTTTATTTGCCAACTATGTTATACCCTATTCCCAATTAAAATTTGTAACACTGTATAGAGATATATTGGTAAAAAAACCTGCATTAAATATGAAGCAGGGAATATTTTATACAGAAATAGATAAGTACGCTATAAAAGTGGGCAAAAAAGATAAGGATGGAAAGAAAATAGAAAACGTACTTATTTACGAACAAACAAATCCACTTCAAGAAAACACCATTATTGCTAAGGGTGGCAAAATGGAAATTTCTGAAGATAATAATTTTCTCGAATTTAATCTTGTGGATGGAAACAGGTACCAAGAAAGAGGAAATTATGGAGATACTTCAACTGAATATGTACGTCTTCAATTTAAAACTTTTAAAAAATTATTTGACTTAAGTGCCTTTAACCAAAAAGGTGGAGATGAAAGCGATTTAAAAAATAATTCGAGAATGTTGAGCGCTGTTCAGCTTAATAAAAACATTGATTCTCTTACAAAAGTTAAAGACAGTTTATCAAGAACACTAACCACCAACATTAGGCAATCATTAAAATATTTAAATGATACATCTGCCAAATGGAAAAATATACGAGCCATAAAGTTTGGTATTAAAGAAAAGCTTTTTCCTGATAGTGCTACAGATATTTTGTATGACCGCTCCATCACAAAAATATCTGAAATGAAAAATATTTTGTTTTTCAACAGTACAGAATCTGAAAAAAAAAGATTGGACATCATGAATTTTAAACTGGAGTGGCAACGCAAATTTGCATTTTCGCTTGCATGTATGGTTCTATTCTTTATTGGTGCACCATTGGGTTCTATTATTAGAAAAGGTGGATTGGGTATGCCACTAATTGTTGCCATTGTTTTCTTTTTAATATTCCACTTGCTGAATATGTTTGGTGAAAAATTTGTAAAAACTGAAGCACTTTCTCCGTTTCTT
>JANPIF010000446.1:0-6420 GCA_031424845.1 Ferruginibacter sp. | reverse complement strand
TTACATAAGGCACAAGAAATTGGGAAATTCGGTTATTGGCAACAGGAAATAAACAGCGATGTAATATGGGCATCAAAAGAGGCCATGGGTATATATGGTTTTGGAACAGAGGAAGGAGAATTACAAAGGACAACAATTGCTGCCTGCATTATTGATGTAGATAAAGTAAAAGAAGCCTATGTAAACCTCTTGGAGCATGGCAAAGAATACAATATAGACATCCGTATCAATCCCGCAGATGGATCTTCCATGAAATTTATATCTACCCTAGCCGAACTGGAAAAAAATGAGAAAGGGGTGCCAGTAAGGATTGTTGGAACCTTGCAGGATATTACCGAACGAAAAAAAGCAGAAGAAAAAATATTATTTGAACAACTGGATAAAATGGCCTTGATAAACTCCACAGATGATTTTATATGGAGTGTAAGCCACGATTTAAAACTGATTGCAGCCAACCAAGCTTTTATTAACAATATTGAAGCAGTTGCCGGGGTTAATTTAAAAGTCGGAGATAAAATACTTTTGGAAGTATTTCCTCAAGAATTGCTTAATCAATGGCAATCTTATTACAAAAGGGCGCTAATGGGCGAATCGTTTAGAGAAGAGAGCTATTCAGAAGACTCTACAGATAAATCTTCTACTTGGATAGAAACAGCGTTTAATCCTATTTATCACAATCAGGATATCATTGGTATTGCTTGTTTTTCAAGGAATATTACCGAACGGAAAAAAACTGAAGAAAAAATCCGCCTAAGCGAAGTAAGGTTACATAAGGCACAAGAAATTGGGAAATTCGGTTATTGGCAACAGGAATTAAACAGCGATGTAGTATGGGCTTCGAAAGAAGCCATGCGTATATATGGTTTTGGAACAGAGGAGGGCGAATTACAAAAAGCAACAATTGCTGCCTGCATTGTAGATGTAGATAAAGTAAAAGAAGCTGCTATAAACCTTTTGGAGCATGGCAAAGAATACAATATAGATATTCGAATTAATCCCGCCGATGGATCGCCCATGAAATATTTATCAGCGCTTGCTGAATTGGAAAAAAATGAAAAGGGCCAACCGGTAAGGATGGTTGGAACATTGCAGGATATTACCGAACGGAAAAAGGCCGAAGAAGAATTGCGCCTAAGCGAAAACCGTACAAGGAAAATATTTGAAAGTGACATGATTGGTTTTATTTATTTTGATTTAAATGGCGAAATACTGGATGCCAACGACCGTTTCCTTGAAATGACCGGTTACTCAACACAAGACTTGAAGAAGAATAAAATAAACTGGAGTAAAATGACTCCTCCAGAATACAAGGAGCTGGACCGCATAGCAATAGAAGAGATAGTAAACACCGGAATCTGTCAGCCATATGAAAAGGAGTATTTTAGGAAAGATGGCACCCGGCTGGCGATATTAATTGGAGCTACAGCTTTGGAAGGAAGCAATTACGGGAAGGGTGTGTCATATGTTTTAGACATTACCGACCGCATAAAAGCAGAAAAAAAGCTAAAGGATAATGAAAATTATTTACGCACTATTTTAGATACAGAACCTGAATGTGTAAAAATATTGAACAGCAAAGGTGAGTTGGTATCAATGAACCCTGCAGGGCTTGCTATGATAGAAGCCGATAATGAACAACAGGTATTGGGCCATCGCATGACAGAACTGTTGGTAGAAAATCACCGTATTGGCTTTAATAAGTTGAGTAAAGAAGTATTTAAAGGCAACTCTGGAACAATGGAATTTGAAATAATTGGTTTAAAAGGTGGACACAGATGGATGGAAACGCATGCTGTACCATTAAAAGATACTGCAGGAAAAGTAGTAAACTTGTTAGGAGTAACCCGAGATATTACCCAACGTAAAAAAGCGGAAGAAAAAATATTAAATACAACTGAAGAACTCCGCCTGTTAACTGCCCACTTGCAAACGGTTAGAGAAGAAGAACGCAAACGCATTGCCCGGGAAATTCATGATGAACTGGGGCAGCAACTTACTGCTATTAAAATGGATACTGTTTGGATTGATAAGCAAGTGCCTTCAGAATCAGTTCCCATAAAAAACAAGCTGCAAAATATGATTGAATTGCTGGATGGGAGCCATCAATCGGTAAGAAAAATTTTAAATGAATTGAGGCCTGCAGCACTGGATGAAAATGGCTTGCTGGAGACACTGGAATGGTTGGGAACTCAGTTTACAGAAACGAGCAGTACACCGGTGCAATTTACGAGCAACCAAACTATCATTAAATTACCTCAGGAAACTGCCATTTGTATTTTTAGGGTGTACCAGGAAGCACTTACTAATATCATGCGGTATGCAGAAGCAAGTAAAGTAGTAAGTTCATTAAACATAATTGAAAAGAGCATTGTACTTACTATTGAAGATGATGGAAAGGGTTTTGATACAGCAGCAGTGCAAAGCAAAAATTCATTTGGCCTGCTGGGCATGAAGGAAAGAGTACATTCATTAAAAGGAGCTTTTAATTTGACTTCATTGCCTGGCATAGGAACAACAATCATTGTTAATTTACCCTATACAAATGGATTGGATGAATAACAGGCATGTTTAAAAAAAAATAAATAATAATTACGGTTTCCTTTAAAAAAAATAACATGAAACGGATTCTTTTAGCAGATGATCACAGCTTTATACGAAGAGGATTGATACAAATTTTAAAAGATGAATACCCGACCGTTGAAATTACGGAGGTAGCAGATGGAGAATCTATTATAAAAGAAGTGATCTTACATGATTTTGACCTTATTATTTCAGACCTTGATATGCCCGGTATATCTGGGCTCGATGCACTGGAGCAGATACAACTCATAAAGCCTCACATTCCTGTTTTAATACTCAGCGTTTTTACAGAAGACCTTTATGCCACAAGGGTTTTAAAAGCTGGTGGTGCCGGATATATTAATAAGAACGCAGCGCCGTATGAATTGATAAATGCTGTACGACGAATTGGAATGGGCAGAAAATACATTACACCCGAAATAGCAGAAAAGTTATTGATCAACACAGGCACCAATAAAAAGCCGCATGAAATGCTCACCAACCGTGAGCTTGATATTCTTAAACTGCTTGCCGAAGGAAAAACAGTAACGCAGATAGCCCAATCTCTCTCCTCTGCACTAACCACCGTAAGCACTCACCGCAGCCGCATTTTAGAAAAGCTTGGTTTACAAACCAATTCTGAACTTACCCGTTATGCCCTTGCCCACCATATCATTTCAGATATTGCACTCTAACATTATTACACTTATTTTCTTGTGTTTTTTCAGCAGGTCGGTAGTAGTATTACTACCCTTGTAAATGCCTGTCACGCTACTCAAGCTATATATAATATGCTATTCTTTCCTATCAGTAATTAATGGTGCTTTGTATAAATATATAAAGTAGATGAATGTACTAATTGCTGATAGCTCGGAGGAAATTTTACAAAGTTTATCTGATATAATTACTTCAAAAATTAATTCTGCCATTGTTTACACGGCTAAAAATTTAGAAACAGCTCATCTAATATTTATAAAAACCAAACCATCGGCTATGTTGTTGGGCATGAATCTGCCGGACAATCAATCAATAGAATTATTAAGGGCAATAAAAAATACGGGGCACAATACGAGCATTATTATTTTATCAATCTATATCAGTAATTCTATTATAGAAGAATGCAAGCAACTTGGCGCAAATGTTTTTTTAGACAAGTTTCTTGAATTTGAAAAAATACCGGAACATATTATTTCTATGGAGGCGGGATTAATTTATAAATAATAATACCTATGAAAGAACCATTAATAACATGCACGAACAGTCAAGATTTGCAAATGCAGTATTGTTAAATCGAAGACTGTTTGTGCTTCATTAAAGCAGTCTCCCAGAAGCATAAGCATTCATATATAAAAGCATAAAGAACCATTAATTAACCAGCATAGCAAAATAAAAACCAATCATACAATTATTGAATTGATTTGTTATTGAAAAAAAACACCCACTACACATTCCGGCTTTCAAACAGTCGTCAACAAAATAAAACTGCCATGATCATGAAAAAAAGTACTACTAATCCTGTTACAAAAAATATAAACAAGGCAAAATCTTTACCGCTTCTTAAAGTGCTACCTAAAACACCTACTGGCATTGCCGGGTTAGATGAAATTACAATGGGTGGCTTGCCTAAAGGCAGGCCCACATTAATTTGTGGCAATGCCGGTTGTGGCAAAACATTACTGGGGCTGGAGTTTTTGGTACGTGGTGCAACAGAATATAATGAGCCAGGCGTGTTTATGTGCTTTGAAGAAACAGCCAAAGAGCTGGCAGAAAATGTAGCTTCATTAGGTTACGATTTAAATAAACTCGTTGCACAAAAAAAACTGGTACTTGATCATGTAAAAGTTGACCGCAGCGAAATTGAAGAAACAGGCGAATATGACCTGGAAGGTTTGTTCATTCGTCTCAATTATGCCATTGACAGCATTGGTGCCAAAAGGGTGGTGCTGGATACACTGGAATCACTTTTTTCCGGCTTATCAAATGATGGTATTCTTCGTGCTGAATTACGCAGGTTATTTCATTGGTTAAAAGATAAAGGCGTAACGGCCATCATTACCGGCGAGCGGGGAGATGGCACGCTCACCAGGCAAGGACTGGAAGAGTATGTATCCGATTGTGTAATACTGTTGGACAACAGGGTAACTGAACAATCATCTACCCGTAGGTTACGCATTGTAAAATACAGAGGCAGCACCCACGGTACCAATGAGTATCCTTTTTTAATTGAGGAAAATGGATTTGTAGTAATGCCTGTTACTTCAGCTGGGTTAGATCACATGGTTTTAACGGATCGTATTTCGAGTGGTATTCCACGGCTCGATGCCATGCTTGGTGGTAAAGGATATTACAGAGGAAGCAGTGTAATGGTTTCGGGCACGGCAGGCACCGGTAAAAGCAGTTTGAGCGCCCATATTGCCGAAGCGGCCTGTAAACGTGGCGAAAGGGTAATTTATTTTGCCCTCGAAGAATCTTCTTCCCAAATTATCCGCAACATGCAATCAATAGGTATTGATTTAGCTACCTGGGAAAAAAAGGGCTTGTTGAAATTTCACTCCCGGCGCCCTACCAACATGGGATTGGAATCTTATTTAACCTCCATTCATAAAGAGATCACTCTCTTCAAACCTAAGGTGGCAATTATAGATCCCATCAGCAGTTTTATTGTAGGCACCAACGATTTTGAAGCCAAGACAATGATGATACGCCTCATTGATTTTTTAAAGAGCAATCACATCACCGCATTCCTTACCTGCCTTACTACCGGTGGGGCAGATTTGGAACATACACAGATAAATATCTCCTCCTTAATAGACACTTGGTTGCTGCTAAGAGATATTGAAATTGGCGGAGAACGCAACCGTGGAATGTATGTATTAAAATCCCGCGGCATGGCACACTCTAATCAAATACGGGAGTTCAGACTAACCAATCATGGTGCTCAATTACTCGATGTGTATGTAGGATCGGAAGGTGTGTTAACCGGATCGGCAAGAATTATACAGGAAGAAAAAGAAAATGCTTTGCAGTTAATACAACAACAGGAACTGAGGCGTAAACAAAGCGAAATGGAGCGGAAGCGTACAATTATGGAAGCCCAGATTGAAGCCCTGAAGATGCAGTTTGAAGCAGAAAAATCAGTAGCTATGAATGAAATAAGAATAGATGAAATAAGAACAAGCCAGTCAGAACAAAACAAAATTGCTATGGCCAAAATCAGGAAAGCCGATGTTAATGGCAGAACAGCACTATTGCATAAATAATAACAAGCCTCATAATACTTATGATGAATACAAAGAAAATTAATACGCAGAAACTCCCATCGAAAAAAGGCGTGGCAGAAAAAGATAAATGGGTTCTGCGGCTGTATGTAGCAGGGCAAACACAAAAATCACTAAACGCCTTCAGTAACCTGAAAGCCATTTGCGAACAGCAGCTGGAAGGGAAATATGAAATTGAAGTGATAGACCTGCTGATCAATCCCCAGCTGAGTAGGGATGACCAGATACTTGCCATACCCACACTGGTGCGTAAAATTCCAGCACCGGTACGTAAGATTATTGGCGACCTCTCCAATACAGAAAAAGTACTGGTAGGGTTAGATTTATTGCATATAAACTAATACTCTAAAATGAAAAAAGCGGGAGAAAAAATCGTGAGTTCCACCAAACAGTTTGAGGGAGCAGTAGCGTCGAAAAAGAAAGGTCGTTACGTCTTAAAATTATATGTATCAGGTTCTACCAGCAGTTCTATCAGCGCCATTAAAAATATTAAAACCATTTGCGAAGAGAATTTACATAATCGTTACGACCTGGAAGTGATTGACCTTTATCAAGAGCCCAACCTGGCAAGTGGCGAACAGAT
>JANPIF010000445.1:0-5652 GCA_031424845.1 Ferruginibacter sp. | reverse complement strand
GTGGCTGTAATGGTAAGATCATTGGCAAGCAATGAAGATAACTATCCACACACCGGCACAACTGTTTACAACGATTCATTTCCAAAAATACCAGCAGTTGCTATCAGTACAAAAAATGCAAATGAGATCAGTAAACAAATTCAAGCAGGAAAAAAAGTAAAGGCATTTTTACAATCTAATTGCCGCATGTTGGGCGAAGCAAATTCGTTTAATGTAATTGGCGAAATAAGAGGAAATAAATTGCCTGACCAAATAATTACTGTTGGCGGGCATTTAGATAGTTGGGACCTTGCAGAAGGTGCACAAGATGACGGGACCGGTGTTGTACAAAGTATAGAAATTATTAGAGCATTAAAAAAACTCGGAATTGCACCTGCAAGAACTGTAAGAGCTGTTTTATTTATGAATGAGGAAAATGGCGGTGGTGGCGCAAAGGCATATTTACAAAATGCAAAGCAAAAAAAGGAAGCACATATATTTGCATTGGAGAGTGATGCAGGCGGATTTACACCACGAGGATTCAATATGGATATGGATGTAGAAAAAAAGGAAAAAATAAAATCATGGGCACCGCTTTTTTATAATTATGGGGCATATGATTTTAAAGAAACGGGTAGTGGTTCAGATATTTCTCCATTGAAAGAAATTGGAACAGCATTGGCTGGGTTAAGTACAGATAGCCAGCGATATTTTGATTTGCACCATGCAGCTACAGATGTGTTTGAAGCTGTAAGTAAAAGAGAATTAGATTTGGGTACAGTAAATATGGCGGCTTTAATATGGTTGGTAAGCGAATATGGTTTGTAGGCAGCCTCTTACATATCAGCCGAAAGGCGGCGGACTTTTATCGAAATGTAAATTGATTTTTTTTATTTTTTGAAATAAGCATCTATTTTTTGACACCATAATAAATAAAAAAATAAAATGAACGATATAAAATTTGCCGAACAAAATCAGCCACAGGTTAAAACAAAAAGTAAATTTAAAAGTTTTATGAAGAAATTTTTATTGATAATAATATTGTTGGTGGGCGTAATAGTTTGGTGGCAATATTTTTATGTATTTGGGATTGGAGTAAAATCTGGTTCATTGAATTATGTTGTAAAAAAAGGAAACATATTTAAAACTTATGAGGGTAAATTAATACAGGATGGACTGCGCTCAAAAATACCGGGGAGCATAGGTTCTGAAACAATTGAGTTTACTAATGTTAGTGATAGTATTGCAAATATTATGATGAACAAAAGCGGAAAATCTTTTGATCTGCATTATAAGGAGTACAAAAACTCTGTACCATGGAGAGGCTATACAAATTATGTGGTAGATCAAATTATAAGCATGAAAGATGTAGATGCACGAATACCTTAATGGCCTGCGTACAATAAAAATATTGCCGGTAGCTTATGAAGCTCCGGTTTTTTTATTTTCCATTGGTTGATAGGCATTGTTTTTACCGTTTCATTTGCCGCAGTTAAATTGGCTGCAATGCAGAGCATGG
The DNA here is from genome assembly GCA_031424845.1 of Ferruginibacter sp. Taxonomy (GTDB): domain Bacteria; phylum Bacteroidota; class Bacteroidia; order Chitinophagales; family Chitinophagaceae; genus Ferruginibacter. Next base: position 4,154 of record JANPIF010000445.1, on the reverse strand, counting down.
TTTTATTATCACATGTTTTTAACAATGATTCTACCAATGCATTATTTCTGTAGGGGGTTTCAATAAAAATTATTGTACTGTTGTTTTTTTGAGAAGCGATCTCTAATTCTTTAATTTTTTTTGTTCGTTCTCCATTGTCAATTGGTAAGTATCCAACAAATTCAAACTGCTGACCATTCATACCGCTTGCCATAAGTGCAAGTAATATAGAACTTGGTCCAACTAAAGGTTTAACAATGCAATTTAATTTCTGAGCAGCAGCAATTAATATTTGCCCGGGGTCAGCAATGCCTGGGCAACCGGCTTCGCTAATAATGGCAATATTTTTTTCTTCCTTTATTTTTTGAGTAAAGTTTTTTAGTTCTTCTTCTTCAGCCTTATGTATGGCAAACCATTCGTAATTATCAATTACAATCTGTTTGTCCATCATCTTTAAAAAACGCCTGGCTGTTCTTTCATTCTCAGCAAAAATTACCTGGCATTTTTTCACTGCTTCTATAACGTAAGTAGGGATTGTTTCTGCAGCTTCATCTGCCAATACACATGGAATTAAATATATGGTGGGCATTGGAATTTAGAGAATTTAAAATTATCAAGTAATAGTGAGATTAATTATAGATATCTTTTCAATGCCCTAAATCTATTATTTCTATAATAAGTATATCGTCAAATATATTGTAAATGATGCGGTAGTCCGCTACCCTAATCCTATACGCATCTATACCCTTAAGTTTTTTATAACCTTGGGGTCGGGGATTTTTTGCAAGGTTTAAAATTGCTGATTTTATTTTTGAATAGTATGGGTCACTAATTTTTTCAAGAGCCTTTACCACAGACTTCTCAATTCTTATACTATACATTCTTTTTTCTTTTGGCTTCAATTTTCTTAAAAGCAGTTTCTGCATCTACAAAGCGTTGTTCCTTTTTTTTAGATGCTTTATAGTTTTCAATATCAATGAAATCTTCCAGTTTTTCCATGATGTTGTCAAATTCTTTTGCAGGCAAAACAACCAAACTATTTTGACCATTTATATCTTTTATAAATTGAGGGTGAAGTGTAAGCATTTTAATATTTTTTTGATTTATTAAAGATAAGATTTTAATTAAAAATGCTTTTTAAGCAGGCCATATTTTAATAAATAACTTGTTTCTCTCTTGCTTTATGTAAACTTAAAGTAGCAGCTACAACTGCGTAAGTAGGCGCTACCAACCAACCAATAATGGGTAGTAAATGTATTCCATAAAATACTAGACCATTTCCTATGGCTAGCCCTTTATGACGACCAATAAATTCGATACTTTGAGTAGTAGAAAGCTTATTTCGTTCACTGCTGTAATCCAACATAGAAAAACCAAAGTAATAACACTCTGTTAGTAATGCTACCAATGGTGCTATCCATCCTATAACAGGAATAAACGAAAGTATTAGTATGGTAAGTACATATACAGTTTGCCATAATAAATTTCGCAATGCAATTTTTACACCCCGCCACATATCTTTAAATAGCTGAGGAAAGCTAAATGGAAATTCTCTGCCTTCTAAAATACTTTCTGTCCTTTCACTTAAATAAGCAAAAACTGGAGACCCAATAATTAGAAAAAGAAATTTGAACAATGAAAAATAGAAAAGAAAAAGCACCACTACAATAATTCCCTGCCCTACAATTACCAATAAATTTAACCAGCTTTCCTGCATGTTTTCTAACCATGCTTTTAAGCCACTTTGTTGCAAAATAAAATCAATGGCTTTTACACTGCTTATGCCAAAAAGATACAATCCTCCCATAAAGAGAATGCAATAAATTATACCCGGAATCATGATCCATTTCCATAAACGGTGCTTGTTAATAAATTGATGCGCCGCAAAATAGGATTGTATAGATATAATGATTTCTCTAAGCATTGTATATTATAATGAATGTATAAATTCGCTTTAAAGTTACCTATATCAAATGAAAAAACTTCCCTTATCATTTTACAAAAGAAAAGATGTTGTAGCGATAGCGAAAGATTTAATTGGAAAAATTGTAGTCACAAATATTGAGGGCGTAACATCAAGTGGGCGTATTGTAGAAACAGAAGCTTATGTAGCACATATTGATAAAGCATCTCACGCATACAACGGTAAACGAACACAACGCAATGAACACATGTATGCAGAAGGAGGTAGTGTATATGTTTACATTTGTTATGGTATGCATCACATGTTGAACGTAGTAACGAATGATGTTGATGTGCCAGATGCAGTTTTAATAAGAGCTATAGACCCAATGGTAGGAATAGAGGATATGCTTATAAGAACCGGAAAAAAAACACTTGATAATACGCTCACTAAAGGACCCGGCAATGTTGCAAAAGCTTTAGGAATTACAAAATTATTTTCAGGATTAATTTTTGGTGATGAAAAAATTGATATCTACAATGATGTATTTATTTTGAACGATTCAGAAATAGGAATCAGTAAACGAATTGGAATAGCTAGTGCCGGAGATGATGCATTTCTACCATACCGCTTCTTTATAAAAGGAAATAAGTTTGTGAGTGGAAGTCCTGTAAGATGAATGTTCAATGTTCAATGTTCAATGTTCAATGTTCAATGTTCAATGTTCAATGTTCAAAAAAACTATAAACGTCTAAAGATAAATCAACGTTGTTAATCGCATTGATCTTCGTTTAAGCTCTGGATTTGTGTTTTACTCACACTACAATTCAGGTTTGTAAATTTTATTTTTAACTCCCCCTACAATTGAATCTATTCTTCCTCAATAGAAGATTGATACCCAAAAAAAAATCACCGCCCAAAAGCGATGATCTCTAAATGTTTTCAACTATATTTTAAAACTTCGGACAAGGAATACCCTTCGTTTCTGCTTTACGCTTTATATAAATTAAAGAAAATTCAGAACCACCTCGGCTAGCAGTGGCTGTTTTTAAACTGCTAATATTTACATCATAACTTGCTCCAATTCTTAGCCCGCCCACTTCTAATCCAATATATGGTATCAATGCATCGTTCAAACGTATCCACGATCCCACAAAAATACTTGAAGGTGTAACTTCATCACCATTTATGTTATAAGCCAATGCGCCACCAAGTGTAGTCTCACTAGCTTTAGCTTGTACTTGATGTATGATAGAAGCATTCAACGTTAATGCATCTGCCACAGGTATTGAGCCACCGCCATGCACGGTAAGTCTGTTCGCCAAAAAATAATTTTGATCTTTAAAACCAACTTTTGGTCTGTTTACATGGTATACTGAAACGCCTGCATAATAATTGTTATCTCCATTACTTGAGCCTGAAAATAAAATACCAGCATTTATATCAAAATAGTTTTGGTTATTGCCATTGGCTAAAAAATCTGTACGAGCACCGGTAAAACCATTTTGCCTAAGCATATCTTCAAAAGTAAGTTTGCCTTCATCTAATGTAAGACTGCTGTAAGTTCCTTGAAAACCTGCACCAATAGTATTGTAGCCATCTTCATCCAAAGCTTTGTGGTATGATAATGAAACCGAGCCATAATTTAATTTCAACTGGTCATTTGCACTAGCATCCGATAAGCCAGATATACCAATACCAAATACATCACCGGCAGGTAATTTATCTTTCATAATACCAAAATCAAACGAACCACTTGTAGTTACATAAGCTTTTGGTATTGATGGCCACTGGTCACGGTGGTTTACGGCAAGTCTCCATTGTCCATCAAATTTGCCTGTAAAAGCAGGGTTTAATGTAAGCGGAGAAGCAAAAAACTGTGAAAAGTGAGGATCTTGAGCATGGGCTGATGCAGAACATGCCATTATAAATAATGCTATAAAAATTTTTCTCATTTGCTATACTATTCTATCCTTTAAAGATAAGTAATTCGTACAAAATGCTGCCTCATAATTATTAATATTATATGAGGCATAAAATATTACTTTAAAAAAACGCTATTGCTGCATTTTTGAGCCATAAGCCAAATCTCCGGCATCCCCCAAGCCCGGTAATATATACCCCTTGGCAGATAAATCATTGTCAATAGCGCCACACCAAATAGTAGCAGTTGGTTCAGCTTTCAATAAGGTTTCAATACCTTGGGTGGCGGCTATAGCACACACTACATGAAGCTCTTTTATATTGCCGGCATCTCTAATATATTGTATTG
>JANPIF010000444.1:0-2090 GCA_031424845.1 Ferruginibacter sp. | reverse complement strand
TTCTTTTTCCAAGCTTGAATGCTATACCTGCAAGTATGTTTCCAGATGGTTTTAATGTTTTCCTATCAACTCCCGGTACAGTACCACCACCAGCTCCTCTGTTACTCTGTGCATCTGTTTCATACGTATCATCCATACCATTTTTCAAATCGCTTCTTATATCTTTTATCTTTTTATAAAGATTTGGCTCATTATCATATTTTAACTGAGTTGCATTAAACAAAGCTGCATAATTTGCACCAGTAGCTTCATTTAGAGCATTTACCTTAGTTCTGAATAACGAAGCACCGATACCGCCACCACCGTAAATCACAAAACCTGTTTTAGCTTTATGAAATCTTACGTTATTAAATGTGAATATACCCTGCAAACTTAAATCTTGCAATTTTGTTTTGTAGTTGTAGTAAACATAATCTGCTCTACCATTAGCAGGAGCTACGCCAGATGCATTTCTAACTATTACAGGACCAGCGGCAGATCTTCTCTGAGAAAAATAACTACCCCAAGCATTGTTTTTAGAAAAACCACTAGATGCTTTCCAGTTTTGACCTCTCATATCAAGATTAATATATTCTGCCCTTAAAGAGAATAAATACCCTAATGCTTTTCTTACAGTTAAACCAAAATTAGGAGCAGTGAATGCTCTTGTAGAAACATCACCACTAATTTGAGCAACACCTACACTCACGCCAATTTCCCACATATTACGTGGTTTTGCAGGAAAAGAATAACTGTTGTTCCAGAATTCGTTTTGCTGCCCCATATTTTTGTTTGGGATAACAGATGAATCGTAGATGCTATATCCACCGTTCATGTAACCGTTGTTGCCTTCAGTTTGTGCAAAAGCACCTGCTGAAACTAGCATACATACAGCCATTAATAATTTAAACTTTTTGCTTACCATAACTTAATAATTGTTGAATTTTCGAAAATATTCTGATTGATTAATTGCAAATGTATATAACAACACTAAATATACAAAGTTTTTTTATGATTTATTTATAATTTAATCTTTGCATTACATTGAATTATTTACTATTATCAAGACCTATGCCAATACATTTTAGTTGCATCGGATTGAAAAAATATTTCTTATTAATATTTATTTTAAAATTCCCAATTTGCTAACCTATATTGCCTTTAGTTAAGATTTAAAATGAAAACTGCCACTGCTATTATTGGGGATGAATTAAAGGTATTTGAATCAAAGTTTTCAAATGCAGTAAAAAGTAAAAATAGCTTTCTTGATAGAATAATGAAATACATCATTAAACGAAAAGGAAAGCAATTACGCCCAATGTTCGTCTTTTTAAGTGCAAAATTGCATGGGGAAATAAATGAAAGTACTTATAGGGCTGCTGCTCTGGTAGAAATGCTCCACACTGCTACGCTTGTTCATGATGATGTTGTAGACGAATCAATGGAAAGAAGGGGTTTTTTCTCTATAAATGCAGTATGGAAAAATAAAATTGCCGTTTTAGTAGGCGATTACCTGTTATCAAAAGGTTTATTGCTTTCAACTGAAAATGGCGAGTTTGAACAATTACGCATTTTATCGGAAGCTATTAAACAAATGAGTGAAGGAGAATTACTTCAAATAGAAAAAACGAGAAAACTAAATATAGATGAAAGTGTATATTTTGAGATAATTAAAAATAAAACCGCTTCTTTGCTTTCATCTGCTTGTGGAGTTGGAGCTTACAGCACCACACAAAATGTTGAAATTTGTAACCAGATGAAATTATTTGGGGAAAAAACGGGAATAGCTTTTCAAATAAAAGATGATTTATTTGATTATGGGTCTGATGCTATAGGTAAACCGACGGGAAATGATATTAAAGAGAAAAAAATGACATTACCTTTAATATATACACTTAGTAAGGTGGATAAAAAGACAATGCGGGAAATCATTTATATTGTAAAAAACAACAGTAACGACAAACAGAAGGTGAAATGGGTCATAGATACTGTAGTAAATACTGGGGGTATTAAATATGCTGAGCAAAAAATGTTTGAATATAGAGACGAGGCTTTGGCTATTTTAGATCAATATCCAAATTCTGCAGTGAGCGATGCCTTAAAAGATTTGG
>JANPIF010000443.1:0-12109 GCA_031424845.1 Ferruginibacter sp. | reverse complement strand
AATAAAAACAAAAATAGTATTGTCAAAATAAGCCTCCTTTTTAGCCGCTTCCATAAACTTTTTAAAACAGTAATCTGTATAGGCAAATGCATTGTATTCTTTAAGAGATTCAAAACCATATTTCAACAATTCTTCTTCAGGAATATTTTTTGGTATAAAATCATCATCTTCTACCGGTAAATTAAATGGACGATGATTATCTGCCGTTTGTATTATGGTAAAAAAAGGTTTGGTTTCTTTAGCCATTACTTTATTTGCTTCTAAAAATAAATTTTTATCACTTATGCCCCACACGTTTAATTTTTCGGCAGTGTATTTTCCTTCTTCATAAATATTAATGTCTTTAATATTATTTAATAGTCCTTTAAAATTATTGAACTCACTTCTGCCGCCAATGAAATAATATTTATTATAACCTTCAAAATCGTTGATAATACTCCGCTGGTTTACAGCTGCTTCATTGCGGGAAGAAAACTTAGACAGTTGCACATCTGGCGTCCCCGAAATAATGGCAAATACGCCACGGGCAGTACCAAATGTGGGTGAAAAACATCGGTTAAAAAATATGCCTTCCTTAGTTAGACTGTCAAAATAAGGGGTACTGTTTAATGGATTACCGCTCATAGAGCTTTTGTACATGCTAAAACTTTCGCAAATAACCAATACTACATTCGGTTTGCTTTCCAATGCTTTACTATCGGGGTGAACAACACGTGAATAATTGGAAGTTATATTTTTTCCTAAGCCAAGAAACTCACTCATTTGGGGATAATACTGTTTGGCATTTGTATTAATATCCGGCTCTCTAAAACGAAGGGTTGTAAAAAAATTTTGCATTGGGTTTAATGCAAGGTTGCTTTGAAACTCATCGTTTAAATTAAAAGCCCTAAAAAAATTAAGTGGCTTTGCTGTAAAAAAACCATACACAAACCAACCTAATAATAATAATGCTGCCAAATGCCAGCGGCGTCGATAATCAAACTTGTGCACATTAATATTTTTACCCACCACCACTACATGCGTTCTGCGAAACATCCAAATAATCATTAACACTGCACCAAAAAGTCCAATTAATATCCAAACAATTGGATAACTCTGCCATATCATTTGCATACTTTCTTTTGGATCTTCTGCAAAAATTAAAGCATCGGCATTTAGCCTTGCATTGATGTAGGCAAACTGTCCAAAATCTGCTCCATAAAAAAACAACACCAGCAAGGTTATTATTCCTAAATACCCGGTCCATATTTTTTTGGATGTCTCGTTATAGAAAGGTGAAAACCTTGGTACAACAGAAAGAATTGCAATAGGTAGTAATAAGAAAGCTATCCATCTAAGATCATATTTTAACCCAAGCCAAAATGAAGGAAACAGTTGTAACCATCCTGTGGTATTAGGCTTAAAAAAAACTACGGTAGCAATTCTAAAAGCAGTAAAAATAAACAGGTAAATCAAAAATAAAGTAATGATCCACTGTATTGTTTTTGGCACACGCCATTTAATTAGCATTTGTTAATTAGTTTTTGTTGCCACGAATGTTTTGCCATCAATGAACAGTTTGTCTTCACCTTTCAGGGAAAATTTCATGTATAGAAATTATGGCATTTTCTTTTTGTTATTCAACAATAAATATTTGCCTGTATTATAAAATGCCTCTGTTGTTGCAATCATTATTTTCTTCAAACTATCTGTCTTTCCATTAGAAGGCACCGGCTCATTATTTACAACCGATACAAATTCAATTACATTGGTATTTAAATTTTTCACGCAATAATAATCATTACTTACCACACCAATCGTACGCATATCCGGGTCAGCAATAAAAGCGTATCTTCTATTTTTATTGGTAGTATCAAATAAATTTATGCCGAGTGCTGTATTGGTAAATGTACGCTTTGCTAAATAAGCAACTGATGGAAATACATCCATTTGTGATGCAGGTTCGGCAATTCTTTTAGGTTGCAACAATTTTGGTGCATAAAACAACAGTGGGACATGCTCTGCCAAAATACCCTGCTTTGTAAAACTTTGTGGAAACAATGCGCCTGCATCGCCACGTAAACCATGGTCACCCACAAACACGAAAATTGTATTGGCAAAATATTTTTCTTTTTTGGCGGTCTCTATAAATTTGGCAAAACAAAAATCTGTGTATCTAAATGCATTTAATTGTCCATTATCATCAAACCCGTATTTTTTTAGAGTGTCTGATGGATACTCCACTTTCTTAAATTCTTTTAAATCTTCTGTTGGAATTGTATATGGACGGTGGTTATCGGCTGTTTGTATTATTGATACAAACGGTTTGGTTTGAGCAGCAAAAACTTTATTTGCTTCTAAAAATAAATTTTTATCACTTATGCCCCATACATCTACTTTTTTGGCTTTAAAATCTTCCTCTTCGTAAATTTTTAAGTCAGCTATATTGTTTGTAAGTAAACCCCGAATGTTTGCCCATGTGGCGCTCCCTCCCAAAAAGTAAAATTTATCATAACCTGTAAAATCGTTCATAATTACATGTTGATCCACTGCTGCAGGGTTTCTGCTGGCAGTTTTGGGTTCATGTACATCTGGCAATCCGGTAAGCGTAGCCCATACTCCTCTTGCAGTGCCAAATGCAGGCGTAAAACACCTTTCAAAAAAAACACCCTCGTTACACATTTTATTAAAATAGGGTGTAGCGTTTAATTTATTGCCAAACATGGAGCTTTTATATGCAGAAAAACTTTCGCAAATAACTATAATTACATTCCGCTGTAAACTTGTATCCGCTGTAAAAGAATAAGAACGATTAAAATTTAAAGTTTTTACATTTTTGTCTTTCACGTTTAAATAATCCGCCATCAGCAAATAACTTTCATTTACTTTTTCAATATCGTAGCCTACATTTTTAAAACTCAAACTGCTAAAAAAACTTTGAAAAGGATTTAAAGATGCATTTGCTTTAAAATCATCTGACAATGAAAATGCATCGCTCCATCTTAAAGGGTATTGCCCCACTTTTCCGAAAATGGCTATGGCAGTTAAGAAAACAAAAATGATAGAAAATATAATGCGGGGTCTTCTTTTAATCACTACTCTATCCTCACTAATTTTACTAAAGAGCCTTTTAATAAATATAACAAACAACGCCAGCATCACTATTATTAGCACAGCAATTTTGATGAGCGGATATGTTTGCCACATCATATTTGCAGAAATAGCAGCATCCTGTGTAAAGTTTAATACAGCAGCACTTAAACGTTGTTTTAAATAATCATAATAATAAAAATCGCCACCATAAAAAAGCAAGAAAATAAAAAATACAATAGTTAGGAGAAGAACAAATACCTTTTGCCTCTTTAAATATGTAAATGGTTTAAATATTGAAAAAAGTATAAAGATGGATAAGCCAATAACTGACACTACTCTTAAATCGTACCTTAAGCCCATCAACATCATAGATCCACTAAATGCTTTGTTACTGGGTTTATAATGAAAAAAAAAGAAAAGTCGGTATGCCATCATGGCCAATAAAAGCATGATCATTAAAGTAAGGGCAAATCGAATAACCTTTGGTAATTTTACTGGCGGTTCCATCATATATTCGTTAAAAAAGAATTGCTAAGTTATACCCTTTAGGGTTTTGTAAAGTAAAAGCAATATATGAATGGTATCAATTATTTTAATAACCTGTTTATGAATTTTATTATTTCAGCAGATAGAAAATTGTTTGAATTTATAAACGAACATCTGCACAATACTTTTTTAGACTGGTTAATGCCAATGATTCGCAATTCTATTATTTGGCTTCCGTTTTACATATTTATGCTGGTGTTTATCTTAATAAATTTTAAAAAGGAAAAATACTGGTGGATATTTTTTGCCATTGGTACGGCCATTTTAGCTGATTTTATAAGCAGCGATCTTATTAAAAAAAACTTTTTCAGGATAAGACCCATCAACGATCCTTATTTTGCCACTAAAATTAATTATTTACTTAGTTATAAACCTGGCAGTTCGAGTTTTACTTCATCCCACGCAACAAACCATTTTGCCATGGCAACATTTTTCTTTTTTACTCTAAAACAGTATTTAGGCAAAAGTGCTTGGATTTTTTACTGCTGGGCGGCAATAATTTGTTTTGCACAGGTTTATATTGGTGTACATTATCCACTAGATGTGCTTTGTGGTGGTATTATTGGTTTTGTTTTCGGATATTTGTCTGCAAGATCTTTTAACCGAAGATATTTATTGATGTAATTAATTAACATGACAGAAGTTTTTATTCTAATTCTCCTCATATTCGTAAATGCATTATTTGTAATGAGCGAAATTGCTTTAGTGAGTGCACGCAAAGGAAGATTGGAAGCTCAGGCAAGTAAAGGCGACTTAAAAGCCAAAGCTGCATTAGATTTAGCAACAAACCCCGAAAAATTTTTAAGTACGGCTCAAATAGGCATCACATTAATTTCTATTTTAACGGGTGTGTACTCGGGAGATAAGTTTAGTAAACTACTTTCTCCATTTTTTCAACAGTTTTCATTTACTGAAAAATATGCAGATGGCATTGCAACTACCGTAGTAGTAATTATAGTAACTTTTTTATCCATCATATTTGGTGAATTAATTCCAAAAAAGTTTGGATTGCTTAGGGCAGAAAGAATTGCCCGCATGGTGGCTGGCCCAATGAATATTCTCTCGTTAATTGTTTACCCTTTTGTGTGGTTATTGTCCAACATTACAAATATTATTTTCAAAATATTTAATATTAAAAAAGCTACTGACAGTGCAGTTACCGAAGAAGAAATAAAAGCAATGATATCTGAAGGCAGTGAGCATGGATCTATAGAAGAAGATGAAAAGGATATAATTGAAAGAGTTTTTCATTTAGGTGATAGAAATATAACTTCTTTGATGACGCATCGTACAGATATTGTATGGTACGATGTAAATGAAACGGCTACAGACGTGCGCAACAAATCTGGCGAGATTATTTACAGCACTTTCCCGATTTGCGAAAATACTGTTGACAATATTAAGGGTATAGTATATGTAAAAGATTTGCTGAAAGCTGACCCAGACAAGCCTTTACTAGACATTATGAAACCGGCATTGTTTGTACCTGAAAACAATTCAGCTTATCAATTACTCGAAAAATTTAAGGGCACTAAAATACATTCTGCTTTCATTGTAAATGAATATGGTACGCTGGAAGGTATGATAACGCTCAACGATATTTTGGAAGCAATTATTGGTGATGTACCACAAACGGGTCAGGAAGAATATGGCATAATTAAAAGAGAAGATGGCAGTTTTTTAATAGATGCTCAACTGGGTTTTTATGATTTTTTAAGCTACTTTGAAAGAGCAGATTGGATGAATGAAGGTGAACATGAATTTGATACATTGGCAGGATTTGTATTACATGAACTGGAGCATATTCCTGTAACCGGAGAAAAGTTTGAATGGAAAGATTTTGGGTTTGAAATTATTGATATGGATGGACAAAGAATAGATAAAATTTTTGTAACCGTATCTGATGAATTGAAGGAAGAAATGGAGGATAACGAGTAAAATTTTACTATTCAAAAAATTATTGTGAGCGATAGAATGCATTTCTTTCGCTCATTTTTTTAGGTATATTTCAGCTATAGATGACTTTAATTAAAGTTCACACAAACTAAAAAACATAATCCTGATCCTTAAAAATTCATTTCAATAAAACTTTCGGGATTATTCAATTTGGTACTTGTTCTTTTGCCTCCTACAATAACATGTATTAAACTTATCTGTTGCTTGCTGTATTCAAACAAAATATCATTGGATATATTTATCTTCTTTATTGCATTAATATTTGGCGCTTCGTAATAACTATAAATTCCTTCTTCTATTTTTTCAAAGCCCAGGTATTTTAAAGCAACCACTCTGCCATCTATATTTATTTTTATATGCTTTTGCACATAATCGTTTACCAGTTTATCCATGGCAGGTTTTATTTTATCATCCTGTAAGTCCACTTGCGTTTTGTATGCTTTTCGTAGCGCTTTTTCAAAGTCATCGGTAAATATTTTACAACTTACTTCTAAAGTTTTATCTTTTGCGTTATGCTCAATTTCTGTAACACTAACATATATCGGATGGTGTGTTTTTGCACCTAAAGAAAACCCTACAAATGCAATGAATAACCACTTAAATAAAATACCAGCCATTTTATGTGAAAATTAATGTTTAAATATATATTTGACTTGTTGCCAATTTATAAAAGTACGGCAAACAATTATAGTACAGTTATTGCATGAATGATTTAGCATTTTATTTTAAAGAAGGGTGGCAACATATCATTAGCTTAAATGCGCTTGATCATCAGCTTTTCATTATTGCGCTTACTTGTATTTATTTATTAAAAAATTGGAAACAGGTATTAATATTGGTAACAGCGTTTACCATTGGGCACTCCATAACCCTTGCGTTAAGCATATACAATATTATACAGGCAAACGAAAAATGGGTAGAGTTTTTAATACCATGTACTATAATTATTACAGCGATATCCAATTTTTTAAAAAAAGATTATGATAATATAAAAAGTTTGCAGTTAAATTATTTCTTAGCCCTTTTCTTTGGACTAATTCATGGGCTTGGTTTTGCAAATTCAATTAGGTTTATGATGGCTAAAGATCAAACAATTGGCTGGAGTTTATTAGGTTTTAATGTAGGCTTGGAAGCAGGTCAAGTTTTAATAGTGATAATGATTTTGGTAGCTAGTTTTTTAGTGGTAAATAAAGCCAGGGTAAAAAGAAAATGGTGGATTTACAGTTTAAGTGCATTAGCATTATTGATATCACTAAAATTTGCAATCGAACGAATTCCTTAATGTATTAACTTTAAACAATTATACAATTACAATCCCCTCATGTAAAAACAAAGCAATATGTAATATTTATAACCATGTAAAAGCCTAGTCACCTTTTATGAAAAATGACACAACAGAAATAAAAAATTATGTGCGGTACAAAATTGTAAAATCCAATCATTCATTACGTGCAGCAAGCTTGTTAATGGAAAACGATTTTTACAACGAAGCTATTAGCCGGCTTTACTATGCATGTTTTTACCTGGTAAAAGCCTATTTTTTTGAACATCATATAGATGCAAAAACGCACGATGAAATAAGGGATATGATGCGTAAACATTTGGTAAAAACAAATGCAATCACTGAAAATGATGTTATATTTTATTCAAATATTTATGAAATAAGACAGTCCGTAGACTATGGTTATTTTATTGATTTTGATAAAAAGATTGCACAGGTTTTACTAAGAGAAACAGAAATTTTTATAATTAATATTAAAGAACTTTTATCTGAAGAATTTACTAACGAAGATTTATATTAAATAAACCAATAAGCACTATTTATGAAGCATGTTTTTTTTGTGATTTCTTTTCTCTTTGCAGCAATATGCGTTTCTGCACAAGATATTAAAAACAACCCCGGCAGCAACCATGGCAACAGGTTTGAACAACTGGGAACTATACTACCTACACCAAATGAATACCGTACAGCAAGCGGCGCTCCTGGTCCAAAATACTGGCAACAGCGTTGTGACTATGACATTGTTTGCGAGCTTGATGAGCCAAACAGAAAACTTATCGGTAAAGAAACACTTACTTACTTTAATAACTCTCCAGATAATCTTACATATTTATGGCTGCAGTTAGATGAAAACGAACACAGTTCAGTAAACAATTCCGGCTATCAAAATAGTAATACTGCTTCTAAAACTCTTAGCGACCAAGATCTGGCAAGGCTTACTAGTGGTGGAAAACTTGATAAAGAATACGGAGATAATATTACTAAGGTTACTACTGCTCTTGGCGCACCTTTAAAATATACCATCAACAAAACAATGATGCGTGTAGAGTTGCCACAAACACTAAAGCCAGGGCAACAATTTATTTTTAAAATAGATTGGAATTACAACATTATTGAACGGACAAAATACGGTGGCCGTGGCGGTTTTGAATATTTTCCAGAGGATAAAAATGACCTTTATACCATGACGCAGTGGTTTCCTCGCCTATGTGTTTACAGCGATAACCAAGGCTGGCAAAACCATCAGTTTGTAGGTACAGGAGAGTTTACACTGGTATTTGGAAATTACAAAGTAGCCATGACAGTACCATCAGATCATGTGGTAATGGCTACGGGCCAATGCCAAAATTACCAACAGGTACTTACACCTGCACAATTTTCAAGATGGCAAACTGCACAAAACACAAAAGATGTTATGGAAGTAGTTACGCTTGCAGAAGCTAAAGCAAGAGAACTTAAAAAAGAAACCAGCAAAAAGACATGGATTTTTAAGGCAGAAATGGTACGTGATTTTGCCTGGGGCAGTAGTCGTAAATTTATATGGGATGCAATGCCTACGATGGTAGAAGGTAAAAAAGTAATGTGTATGAGTGCATATGGAAAAGAAGCTTATGGCTTGTACAGAAAATTAAGTACTAAAGCAGTAGCTCATACCATTAAAACGTATTCAAAATTTACCATCCCTTACCCCTACCCTGTGGCGCAAAGTTTAGAAGCTGCCAATGGTATGGAGTATCCAATGATATGTTTTAATTATGGCCGTACCGAAAAAGATGGCACTTATAGCGAAGGCACCAAAAATGGAATGCTGGGTGTTGTAATCCACGAGGTTGGTCATAACTTTTTCCCTATGATTATTAACAGTGATGAGCGCCAGTGGAGTTGGATGGACGAAGGTTTAAATTCATTTGTTGAATATTTAACGGAAGAATTATATGATAATAAATTTCCTGTAAGCAAAGGTCCGGCATATAAGATTGTAGATTATATGAAATTGCCGAAAGATCAATTGGAGCCAATAATGACCAACAGCGAAAATATTATTCAGTTTGGACCAAATGCATATAGCAAGCCTGCAACTGGTTTAAATATTTTGAGAGAAACCATTATGGGTAGAGAAAATTTTGATTATGCCTTTAAAGAATATGCAAGACGTTGGGCTTTTAAACACCCTACACCTGCAGATTTATTTAGAACAATGGAAGATGCAAGCGCAGAAGACCTTGATTGGTTTTGGCGTGGTTGGTTTTACAATACCGAAGCTTGCGATATTTCTTTAGATACTGTAAAATGGTCAAATCTTAGCCCAGATGGAGTTGCTCCTTCTACAAGAACTACTGCTACCACCACAACTCAACCGGTGGCAAAACCAATTTTAAATGCCTTTGAAGATATTTCTAAAATTAGAAACAGAGAAGATAAAAAAATTGTGTTTGCAACAGATGCTGATACAAGTTTAAGAGATTTTTATTGGAATTACGCAAGAGGCTTAGCCAAGGTTGATAACACGCCTTTCACTATAACAATGCCTGCACCAGTTATTGATACTTTTACTACAGAACAGCGGCAGCAGTTAGGCGGTAATAAGAACATGTATGAACTTACATTTAGCAATAAAGGTGGTTTGGTAATGCCCATTATCATTGAGTGGACCTTTAAAGACGGTACAAAACAAACCGATAGAATATCTGTACAGGTTTGGAGAAAAAATGAAAATAAAGTAATAAAAACCTTTATAAAAGATAAAGAAGTAGCTTCTATAAAGTTAGATCCCATGCGTGAAACAGCAGACATCAACGAAAAAAACAATGTTTGGAATATAGATTCTGAACCTTCAAAATTTCAATTGTTTAAATCTAGAGCTGGCGGCCCTACTCGTGGTGCAAGCACCGGACAAGGCAATGCAATGCAGAAAGAAGTAAAGTAATTAGCAGACGAAACAATAAGAAATATTTACAACAAAGCCTCCTGTTTTTAAACGGAGGCTTTGTACTTTTATAGATATGAATGCAGAAGAAATTAGAGCATACGCATTACAAAAAGATAGTGTAACGGAAGGTTTTCCTTTTGGCCCAGATAATCTGGTGCTTAAAGTAAATAATAAAATGTTTCTTTTACTATCATTGGATGAAGTGCCACTTAAGTTTAATGCTAAATGCGATCCTGAAAAAGCTATTGAGTTAAGAGAAGAATATCCTGAAGCTATTTTACCTGGCTACCACATGAACAAAAAACACTGGAACACAGTAGTTGTGCCGAGCATTAAAAAAAATTTATTAAAAGAAATGATTGATGATAGTTATAATTTAGTAAATAAGAAAAAATAAGTTTTACCTCAATCTTTTATCCATTAATTTTTATTGACCTGTAAAAAATAAATATGCAACGTAACTCTGTTTTAATTTTTTTAGCGCTGCTTGTTGCGGTAGCATTTTATTTTTTAGGCAAAAAAAATGGTACGTCAGATACAAAAATCTCCATGGTTGAGAATGTAGAAATGATAAAGCAAATTGCAGAACTGGCTGCATTGGATGTTACGGGCAACATCAAATTAAAAATTTCCAATAAGGGAGAGGAAAGCGGAGCATGGTCAAAATTTAAAAATTATTTTTCTGAAAATACATTGTTGGTTACACTACCATATGAAGCAAAATTTGGTGTGGATATGAGCAACCAAAAAATGAATGTTGATACTAAGGCTAATATTGCTACCATTTATTTACCACATTGTAAATTAATGAGCTTTCAATTAAAAATGGATAGAATGGAAACCATGACGCAAACAGGAGTTTTTACTAGCTCCAGTATGGACGATTTGGTAAAAGCACAAAAACAATTGTACACTCAAGCATTACAAAAAATTGAGAAAGATCCCGGCTACATTTCTATGGCAGAAAAACATATTACAGAAATTATGACTGATTATTACAAACCATTAGGCTACACTGTAAAATGTGTTTTTGGTGAAAAAAGTAATTTGCAATAATTGATATTTCTTAGAGCATTAAGTATGTGCTAGCGAAGCAATCATTACCAAGCGTGGTGAACTATTTTCATTGTATTTATTAAAAGAATAATCTCCAAAAATTTCTATTATTTTCAAGCCTTGTTTGGCAAACATTTTTTCAAAATCCTGCAAAGTAAATTTTGAAACTTTTTCGGTGTATTGCAAAGGTTTTGCAAGTGCCTCATCCTCCACTAAAATCTTTTTGTAAAAATGGTGATCGTCTGACCATTTACTTATGTGGTAGGTTGATGTATCAATTACTTGTTTACTTTCTGCAACAGTGGTATCAGTAGAAAATTTTACATTTAAAAAATCCATTACAAAAATACCCCCGGGCTTTAATGCCGTAGCAATAGTGCGAATAGCATTATCATGTTCCCTTTGTGTTTTAAAATAACCGAAACTTGTAAAAAAATTAAAGGCTATATCAAAATAATTTATCCAAAAAGGAAGGCGCATATCATGCTCATAAAAATGCAAATTATCTCCTTCGTTTAGCAATGCCGCAGCAATACTTTCTTTACTCAAATCAATACCCGTAACATCATACCCATTTGCCGCAAGCTGCATGGAATGGCGCCCTTTTCCACATGCAACATCCAGCATTTTTGCACCTGCTTTTGGCTGCAAATGGGTTACGAGTTTATCAATAAAATCAGCCGCTTCCGTTTCATCTCTATGAGCGTATAATTGATGATAAAAGGGAGAATTAAACCAGTCTTTAAACCAAGTATCTTGCATGGGGCAAATGTAAGGATTTAGCTATTAAAGAAATAAGCGTAATTATTGATAGATTTTTTGGACGCCAACATTAGTACCATATTCAGCTTTGGACCCGCTTTTCGCTACTATCTTTTTTGCCCTAAAAGTGGGCAAAAAAGTATAGCCGCTGCAATTGTGCGTAGTTATTCAGCTTTTAATCTTTTTTCAGCATTTAATTTCATGCTATTCTCCCTGTGTCTTTGCATTTTACAGTTATAAAATAACTTACTATTTTACAATTTGTCAAAATTTGAAGCACCATTCACATTTCACAATTCACAATTCACCTTAACTTTGCCCACTTTCAAAAAATTCGACAGTTTATGGCATTAATAAAAAGTATTTCAGGCATTAGAGGTACAATTGGCGGCAAGCCAGATGATAATTTAACTCCACTTGATATTGTAAAATTTGCAGCAGCATATGGCACTTGGCTCAAAACACAATCAGAAAACGGAACTGAAAATAAAAAAGTAATTATTGGC
>JANPIF010000442.1:0-2407 GCA_031424845.1 Ferruginibacter sp. | reverse complement strand
GATCTTGTACGTGGTATGAAGGTAGAAAAGGCACTTGCTGTTTTGGAGCACAATCCAAAGCAGTTTCATCTGCACCTTCGTTCTTCGCCTTCCAATAACAGATGGCAGAAAGAAAAAGTTTACGTAGAGGAACTGATGAATGCTTTGGATTGTGCTCCAAAACAGCAAGTGCCTTTTCTACCTTCATACCACGTACAAGATCAGCTAACAAGCGCATCTTTCTTGGTGATGTTGGTTCATTATTTAATTTTGCTACTGCTTCCATTTTCTTTATTGTTTCGGGTTATTCGTTTCGGGTTTCGGGTGGAGTATTTAACTCATAACTTGAAACTCGTAACTCGTAACTTTTAATTATTATCCTTTTTTGTTTGAGTGACCTCTAAAATTTCTTGTTGGGGCAAATTCACCTAATTTGTGACCTACCATAAACTCCGTAACATAAACCGGTATAAATTTGTTACCATTGTGTACTGCGAAAGTTTGTCCAACGAAATCAGGAGAAATTGTACTTCTTCTACTCCATGTTTTAATAACACCTTTCTTACTTTTTCCTTCAGCCATTGCAAGAATCTTAGCTTCCAGCTTTGCTTCTATGTAAGGACCTTTTTTTAACGAACGACTCATTTTATATTTGTTTTTTGTTTATTTCTCTGAACAGTTTCAGAGCATTTTAACAATGAAAATTATTTACTTAACTTCTTACCGTTCTTACGTTGGATGATCATCTTATCTGATCCTTTACCACGAGTACGAGTAATTTGACCTTTAGCATATTTACCTTTACGGCTACGTGGATGACCACCTGATGCTCTACCTTCACCACCACCCATCGGGTGATCTACAGGGTTCATTGCTACTGCTCTTGTGCGTGGACGAACACCTTTCCAACGGTTGCGACCTGCTTTACCAGCGCTTTCCAAACTATGATCGCTGTTTGAAACAACACCTACAGTTGCATAGCAGTTTATTAAAACTCTTCTTAATTCACCACTTGGCATTTTAAGAATCGCATATTTTTCTTCTTTGTTGCTCAATTGAGCTGATGTACCTGCACTTCTTACCAAGATACCACCTTGTCCAGGCTGCATTTCAATATTGTGAACATTAGTACCAAGCGGCATGTTTTTAAACATTAATGCATTACCCAATTCAGGTGCTACTGCATCTCCACTCATAACTGTTTGCCCTACTTGTAAACCTGCAGGAGCAATGATGTAACGCTTCTCTCCATCTGCATAAGCCAATAAAGCTATAAATGCAGTACGGTTTGGATCGTACTCAATTGTCTTTACCGTGGCAGGTATCTCTTTCTTGTTTCTTTTAAAATCTACAAGACGATACATGGTTTTATTTCCACCACCCATATAACGCATACTCCTACGACCTTGAGAGTTACGACCTGCTGTATTTTTCTGAGCTTCAAGCAAAGATTTTTCAGGTATGTTGGTAGTTATTTCAGCATATGCGTTACCAATTCTCCATCTGGTACCGGCTGTGGTTGGTTTGTATTTTCTAAGTGCCATTTTATATTATGTTTCAGACTTTGCGGCGCTGATAGCCATTCTTAATAAGTGTTAATTATCCTGCGCTGTAGATATCAATTGTTTCTCCTTCAGCTACAGTTACAATTGCTTTTTTCTTTGCAGGCTTGCGACCTACAATAAAACCAGCTTTTGTGTATTTTGCCTTAAGTTTTGAAGGAACAACTTGTGTGTTTACCTCTTCAACCTGTACTCCGTAGAAAGATTCTATGGCTTTCTTTATTTCTAATTTGTTGGCCTTTCTATCCACTATAAAAGTGAAACGATTCATTTTTTCTGCTTGCTTATTAGCTTTTTCAGATAAAACAGGCTTTATTAATATGTCTGACGGTTTCATAATTCTTAATTTGCAAATGTGCAAATTTGCAAATGTGCAAATTTATACATCGAGTTTATTTTTTTAAGATTCAGCTGCTGCTTCTTCAGTAAACAATTTAGCGGCACTTTCTGACAATACTAATACGTTTGCATTTAAAATATCGTAAGTGTTCATATCGCTGATTACAGTTCCATTTACACCTGATACATTGCGTAAGCTCAAGTAAAAATTATCATTGTATTCAGGTACAACAAAAAGAGATTTTTTGTTACCAATATTTAGGCTTTTAAGTACGCTAGTAAAAGTTTTGGTTTTAGGAGCATCCATTACCAAATCTTCCAAAATGACAATACTATTTTCTTTTGCTTTGTAAGCCAATGCACTCATTTTAGCCAAATCTTTTACCTTACGGTTCAACTTGATGTCATATTTGTGCGGCTTAGGGCCGAAGATAGTACCACCACCTTTATATATAGGACTACGTAAATTACCTTTACGAGCTCCACCAGTTCCTTTTTGCTTATGTAATTTCTTAGATGAACCTTGA
>JANPIF010000441.1:0-10886 GCA_031424845.1 Ferruginibacter sp. | reverse complement strand
AAAAATATAAAACCCGGCGAACTGCAATTGCCTATGCGGGTAATGTTAGTAGGTGCAAAGTTTGGGCCTGGTGTGTTTGAAATAGCTGCTACCATTGGCAAAGAAGAAACAATTACCAGGATTGAAAAAGCCTTGGAAGTTTTTAAGTAAAAAATTAATCTAGAAAAAAGCAACTTATAAATATAAAGTTGCTTTTTTTATTTTGAAGGTTTGGGGCTTTGTACAAATACCGTTTTTGATCATTTGTTCGTTTCCCGCCTACAATCTTTTTGTTTCGCTGAAGCTCCACAAAAAGGATTTTCGGCTAAGCAACGCAGCCCGTCAACATTTGTTTTTCAATTATGCAATAATTCAGTATTTATGATTAAAAGCAATTAGTACTATACTTTAGAATTTACTTTTCTTTTATACCATTTGTACAACCAGTACAATAAAAAACCACCGACCAAAAAAGCCCATAGTTTTGAAACAAAGAGAAACAATTCTAAAATCATACTCCACCCAAGTTGTATGGCATCCCACACTATGCTCCAAAAACCGGGTTGGTAAGCAGTAATATTTTTATCATTTGCTATAACTGTTCTCTTGACTGTTTCCCGCTGGTAAATCAATAAATTAACGGTGCTAAAACTAACCTGATCGGCCATCGAAAGGTTACTGATTTTTGCATTATCAGCCTGTTCTTGTTTTTTAAATAATATTTCTTCCGCCGTCATAGTTTCAGTAAGCTTTTTTGTATTGTTGTCAATATCTTTTGCAAGGCGGGTTTCATTTTTTACTACCCTGTTTTGGGTAAGTTTATTGGCAAGCATTTGCAGGCTTACATCATCTGCTTTTATAATTCTATAATCGAGGTAATCAATATTTTTAGCAATGTCTTTTAAGGTGGTATCAAGTTTTGTATTGGGTACCCGAAAAATAATACTGTTTGTTACTGCATAATGAATGGTTTCCAATGTAGAGTCAGCACTGATAGGTATTTCACTTTGGTTTTCAATAGTACTTGCAAGGTTTGTATAAGTAACAAATCCACCCTGATTGTTACAAATATTTTCAATATCGTAGGTACTGTTTATTACACTCTTTACTTTAAATTTTATATCGGCTGTTCGTATAAATTTTCGGGTGCTGTCTTTGTTTTTTTCAACAGCGGCAGATGACGAGGTAAATGTATTTGAAGTGGAATCGGATTGGAGTATGGTTTCTTTTCTATTGTCAGAAATACTATTACAACTCAAAAAAAAGCATAGCAAGCCTGCGAGTAATATATAATTTCTCATTTTTTTTATAAATTAAATAAGGTGAAGAAAAATGCAGGCGCCTCGCAAATTACAATACAACAAACCGTATAAAAGTAACCCTCACTTAAAAATCTTATTTGTTAAAACAGAAAACATTATTTGAATTACTTTTACAGCACATAAATATTTTGTAGTGAGCAAAACATTAAACAGACCGGTAAGAATTTTGGTAGCTAAAGTTGGATTGGATGGGCACGACCGTGGCGCAAAAGTAATAGCGACTGCATTGAGAGATGCAGGCATGGAAGTAATTTACACCGGGCTTAGACAAACACCCGAAATGGTTGTGAATGCAGCATTGCAGGAAGATGTTGATGCAATTGGTGTTAGTATTTTAAGTGGTGCACACATGACGGTTTTTCCTAAAATAATGGCACTGCTTAAAGAAAAAGGGATGAACGATGTATTGCTTACAGGTGGGGGAATCATACCTGAAGATGATATGAAAACATTGAACGAAATGGGTACAGGTAAATTATTTCCGCCGGGTACTACTTTTGGAGAAATATCAGATTATATAAAAGGATGGGTTGTGGAAAACAGGGATTTTTAACCTTATATATTCGGCAACTGCAACCTATTTCTTTTTGAATAAATTCTAATTACCAACACTAGTAACACACAAATAAGCAGGTTTAAATTTTTATCTATATTGGTATTTTGCAGTAACAAATAAATACCACCGCCAATTGCACATGCTGTTGCATATAGTTCGCCTTTCTTAAAAAGATTGGGTACATCATTGCAAAAAATATCTGCAATCAATCCACCAAAAGTCGCAGAAATTACACCCATAATAAGGGCATATGCATCATTTAAACCGTTTCGTTGCGCCACTTCAATACCTGCCGCTGTAAATAAACCGATACCAAGCGCATCAGTAAAAAAAATAGTTTTGCTAAATTTATTTACACCTTCTTTTATTAAGAAAGTAATGACCGCCCCGGCAAAAACTAACCCAAGTGCAAAGTAATCGTTTATCCAGTTTACGGGTTTTATGCCAATCAATAAATCTCTGATAGTACCACCACCATAGGCTGTAGCAAAAGCAACCACCAATCCACCGAAAATATCCATCTTAAATTTTCGTGCTTTTAGTGCACCGGTAAGAGCAAAAACAAATGTGCCTGTATAAGTAATTATGTTGAGCAAAGTCATGTTGTAAAGTTATATTTTTCACCGCAGAGAAAAGAGTGATCAGCGTTTAGCTGAGTATTGTTTTTAAAACTATAATGAACTCAACAGCATTAATGTTAATTAGTAAATGTCTTATCTTCGAAACATAAAATATACAAATATGAATTTTGATACGTTGCTTTTTACAATTGAAAATGGTACAGCAATTATTACCATTAATCGTCCTGAAAAATTAAATGCATTGAACAAAGATGTGTTTACTGATTTGGATGATGCCATGAGTGAAGTATTGAACAATGATGAAATAAAGACGGCGTTGATAACCGGTGCAGGACCAAAAGCATTTGTAGCAGGTGCTGATATAAGTGAGTTTGGTGGCTTAAATTTAGCGGAAGCTATGGCATTATCTAAGCGTGGACAAGATGTATTTTTAAAAATAGAAAACAGTCCTAAACCAATTGTTGCGGCCGTAAATGGTTTTGCATTAGGAGGCGGATGCGAACTTGCTATGGCTTGTCACTTCAGGCTTTGCAGTGATAATGCAAAGTTTGGTCAACCCGAGGTTAACCTTGGTTTAATAGCGGGCTATGGCGGCACGCAGAGGCTAACACAATTGGTAGGCAAAGGAAAAAGTATGGAATTACAAATGACGGGGTCTCTAATCGATGCAACAGAAGCACTAAGATTAGGATTGGTAAATTATGTAACTACTACAGAAAATTTAATAGCAAAAACCACCGAAATTTTACAGCTGATACAAACAAAAGCTCCCTTTGCTGTAAGTAAAGTAATTGAATGTGTAAACATTGCTGTGGTAAGTGATAGTGCTATTACTAATGGCAAAACTGGTTATGATAAAGAAGTAGATGCCTTTGGCGAGTGCTTTGGTACAGAAGATATGAAAGAAGGCACAACAGCATTTTTAGAAAAAAGAAAAGCGGTTTTTGTGGGGAGGTAATTTGCCCCTACTAAAGCCACTCAGGAGAAGGGATTGTAAAAATGATTTACTAAAAAATAGTTCAAGTTTTTCACTCTAATATTCTTATAACTTTTACAAAATGTATTTTATAATATCCTGTAAAAGTATTAATGATTACTCCTACATTTTTACCCGAAGCTGAATGAATAAATTGTGGCACTTCTCCACCTGCAGTTATAATACCCATGTGCCCAACGATACCGGTTGAATTATCTGATCCTGTAAATAAAATAATATCACCAGGTTTTGCATTCTTTAAATTAATCTCCGTTCCTTCATCTGTAAAATTGACTGAAGACCTTGGTGCTTTTACATTGAAATGATTAAACACAACAGTAATAAACCCTGAACAATCTAACCCATTCGCAGGTATAGCTGAGCCATATTTATATGGAGTACCCAATAAGCTTTTTGCAAAGGTTACAAATTCTTTTCTGTCAATTTTTAATAAAGTGGTGAAGGTTTTTGCTCTTTTGGTTGCTGATCTTACGGGTATCTTTTTAGAACCAGAAGTAGTTTCTGTTGAATTGCTTTTTGTTGTTTTTTTAGTAGAATTACAAGATGCTACTAATAAAGAAAAAAATATAATTGTGGTTAAAAATTTTATCATCTGAATATTTTATATGCAACATAATTAAGAAAGCTGATATTTTGATTTTAGCCCATTTCAATTATTAAATGATTAACTAAAAGTTTTTCCGATATTCCTCTTATTATCCTTTTGCTATCTTTGCGCTTCTTTAAAAAACTCAATTTTTTATACAATGGAATACAGAATAGAAAAAGATACCATGGGCGAAGTAAAAGTGCCGGTAGATGCATATTTTGGTGCACAAACACAACGCAGCATTGATAATTTTAAAATAGCACAGGATATAAATAAAATGCCTAAAGAAATAATTAAGGCATTTGCTTATTTAAAAAAAGCAGCTGCACTTACCAATAAGGATGCGGGTATTTTGTCTGCGGAAAAATCCGATTTAATTGGTAAAGTGTGTGATGAAATATTAGAAGGTAAACTGGATAATTATTTTCCATTGGTGGTTTGGCAAACAGGCAGCGGTACACAAAGCAATATGAATGTAAATGAAGTAGTGGCATACCGTGGACATGTTTTAAATGGCGGTAACCTTGCTTATAAATAAAAGTTTCTTCACCCAAATGATGATGTAAACAAAAGCCAAAGCAGTAACGATACTTTCCCAACTGCTATGCACATTGCAGCTTACAAAATATTGAACGATGTAACCATACCGGGTATAAAAAAACTGCGAGATACACTTCATGCAAAATCTCAGGAATACATGCATGTTGTAAAAATTGGTCGTACTCATTTTATGGATGCAACACCACTTACGGTAGGCCAGGAGTTTAGTGGCTATGTTTCTCAACTGGATCATGGATTACGAGCTATAAACAATGCATTGCCTCATCTATGCGAACTTGCATTGGGCGGTACAGCGGTTGGTACAGGCATTAATACGCCGGATGGTTATTCAGAAAATGTAGCTGCACATATTGCAACACTTACAGGTTTACCTTTTGTAACTGCCGAAAATAAATTTGAGGCATTGGCTGCACACGACGCCATTGTAGAAATGCATGGTGCTTTAAAAATGGTAGCCGTAAGCTTAATGAAAATTGCCAATGATATCAGGATGTTAAGCAGTGGCCCAAGAAGCGGTATTGGTGAAATATTTATACCGGATAATGAACCTGGCTCATCAATTATGCCAGGCAAAGTAAACCCAACCCAGTGCGAAGCACTTACCATGATAGCGGCGCAAGTAATGGGCAACGATGTTACCATTGGCATTGGTGGGAGCAATGGGCATTTTGAGTTAAATGTTTTTAAACCGGTAATGATTTTTAATTTTTTACACAGCGCCAGATTGATTGGGGATGGTTGTGTTTCTTTCAATGATAAATGCGCTGTAGGACTTGCGCCTATTGAAGCAAATATTAAAAAGCATGTAGATAATTCATTGATGCTGGTAACATCTTTAAATACAAAAATTGGCTATTACAAAGCCGCAGAAATAGCACAGACGGCACATAAAGAAGGAACTACTTTAAAAGAAATGGCAATTAAATTAGGGTATGTTACCGCTGAAGATTTTGATAAATGGGTAATACCTGCAGAAATGGTTGGGAAGATAAAAATATAATTTTCTAAACTAATGAATATTCTCATTGTAAATGCAGGAATTATTCCCGTGACAAACTATGGTGGTACAGAAAGAGTAATTTGGTATTTGGGTAAAGAACTGGCGAAAATGGGACATTCAATTACTTATTTAGTAAGCCCCGGTTCCTATTGTGATTTTGGAAAAGTTTTAGTGCTTGATTTGAAAAAGGATCTCAATGCACAAATACCAACTGAAATAGATTTGGTACATTTTAACTTTCATCCATGGTCGGTAATTACTAAACCTTATGTTGTTACAATGCATGGTAATTGTAACGATAAAAGATTGTTTGATCTAAATACGATTTTTGTATCAGCAAACCATGCTGAGAGATTTGGTAGTAAATGTTTTATTTATAATGGGCTGGATTGGAATGATTATAAAAAACCAAGTTTTAATAATCAAAGAAATTATTTCCATTTTTTAGGTAACGCAGCATGGCGAATAAAAAATGTAAGGGGCGCAATAAAAATAATACAGAAAACCAATAAAGAAAAATTAAAGGTGCTTGGTGGTAATAGACTTAATATTAATATGGGTTTCCGGTTTACAATAAGTCCTAGAATAAGTTTTTGTGGAATGGTTGGTGGAGAGAAAAAAATAAATTTATTAAATAAATCGAAAGGTCTTGTTTTTCCTGTGCTTTGGAACGAACCTTTTGGATTAGCACTTACTGAAAGTTTATATTTTGGTTGCCCGGTATTTGGTACACCATATGGTTCTTTGCCTGAAATTGTACAAGCAGATGTTGGATTTTTGTCAAACAATTCTAAAGAGTTAGCAGAGCAGCTTGAGAACAGTGAACGGTTTTCTAAAAAACGTTGCCATGATTATGCATCTGATATTTTTAATGCTAAAATTATGGCTGAAAAATATCTTGCAAAATATGAACAGGTTTTAAATGGTGAAACCTTAAATAAAACTTCACCTCAATTAGTAGCTATTCAGCAAGAAAAGTTTTTACCTTTTAATTGATCATAGCAATTCTTTCCAGGTATGATCTGCCAACAACTGTACTTTGGCTGTATGTTGCTTAAACGATTTTGATCCTCTACCCCACTCATTAGGGCTTACCATACTTATCATATATGAACCGTCATGGTTTTCGTATAAATGATAAATATGTCCTATTACCGGTTGAAAATTTAATTTCGCACTATACACAATCATCGATAATTCTTTGCGTGACTGTATTTCCTGCGCCTGCAAAGCAAGAAGCTCTACCTGCTTACGAATCTGGTCTAACTGCATATTGGTTTGCTCTTCCATAGCAGTAAGCACCTTGTGGCGTATCATACCTTCCTGCGTAGGTTTTATCACTGCACCACTCACACTTGCACTGTATGGCAATACACTCATTTGCTTGTGATAAAATTCAACGTTGGTATAATTAGTGCCATCTTCATTTAAACCATTCTGTGTAATTTTTAAATAACCATTTGGTTGTATTTCGTGCAATACTTCTAATACTGTTTCATTATCTTTTTCAAATATAATTTCCATCAAAATAGAACTCAAAGCTTTTCCTTTTACATGTGTTGCAAAATCTTTATCATAAAAATGCTGTAATGTGCCATCAATAATAATATCGTATTTGGCACCAAAAGATATGTTCTCTAGTGTAACCCAACTGTTGTTTACAGTTAATTCGTTTTTACTATCGGTAGCTGTAATTTGAAAGTATCCGCTTTTTGGACGGTTGCCTTTTTCGTACGTTCCTTTTTCGGGAAACAATTGCCAAGATGCAATAAAGTTATATGCTGAAGTCATACTTATATTTGGAAAGCAAATGTACCCTCTTTATTTATAGAGGATTTATAACTTAGGTTTTATGTTTTTCGAAATATGAAAGATTATATAAAACTAAAAACCGCTTCAAATACATGAAACGGTTTTTTAAATAAATTATTTGTGTAAAATTACATGGCAGCCAATTGAACTTTCTGCTGTAATTCCAATACACTTTCTTTAAATAGATTATCGGTATCCATTAAATCTTTTACGGTTTGGCAACTATGTATTACAGTTGTATGATCTCTTCCACCAAAATGTTCTCCTATAGTTTTTAATGAATTTTTTGTAAAAGCCTTTGACAGGAACATTGTTATTTGCCTCGCCTGTACAATTTCACGCTTACGTGTTTTTTGTAATAATTTATCATAGGCTACATCAAAATATTCGCATACCATTTTTTGGATAGCATCTATCGTAATTTCCTTTGTAGAAGATTTTACAAAATTTCTAAGTACTTTTTTTGCCAATTCGAGGTCTATTTCTCTCTTGTTAAGCGAAGACTGTGCCAACAGAGAAATAAGTGCTCCTTCAAGTTCTCTTACATTGCTGTTGATATTGTATGCAATGTATTTCACCACTTCACGGGGCATTTCTAACCCATCGTTCTTCATCTTAATATCAAGAATATCAATCTTTGTTTCATAATCCGGCACCTGCAAATCTGCACTTAGCCCCCAACGAAACCTGCTTAACAATCTTTCCTGTACACCTTCCAAATCTTTAGGAGATTTATCGCTTGTAAGAATTAATTGCTTTCCACTTTGGTGAAGATGATTAAATATAGAGAAGAATGCATCTTGAGATTTTTCCGCACGGTTAAAAAACTGAATATCATCAATAATTAAAACATCTATTAACTGATAAAAATGTATAAAATCATTAATGGCATTGTTACGGCCATGATCTATAAACTGGTTAATAAACTTTTCAGAACTTACATATAATACAACCTTATTTGGGTTAAGGTTTTTCACTTCGTTGCCAATTGCTTGAGCAAGGTGTGTTTTACCTAAACCTACACCACCGTATACGACCAGTGGATTAAAACTTGTGCCACCCGGTTTTTCAGCCACCGTTTTACCGGCACGGCGTGCAACCCTGTTACAATCTCCTTCTATAAAAGTATCAAATGTATATGCGGGGTTAAGCTGCGGATCTATCTGCATCTTTTTAAGACCCGGAATTACAAACGGGTTCTTAACAGGGTTATTTATGACTAACGGAAAATCCATTTCATTATTTGAATATGATCTGTAACCATGCCCGGGAATATCTGTAGTAAGAGGTTTGTTTTTGCTATTACCACTATCCACCATTATCCTGTATTCCAATCTTGCTTCTTTTCCTAATTCTCTTTTTAATGTTTTTGCAAGAAGAGAAACATAATGCTCTTCAAGGTACTCATAAAAAAATTGACTTGGTACTTGAATCGTAAGAATTTTTTCTTTAAGGCTAACTGGTTTTATTGGTTCAAACCAAGTTTTAAAATGCTGCCATTCTACAATGTCTTTGATAATATCTAAACAAGAGGCCCATATTTTATCAAAAGATTTCTCCATTAGTGCTACTACAGTTTTTTCTTACTTAATTTTTGTTAGTTTTTAGGTACCGCTAAAAGAAATTTTATCGATTTTTTAGGGGGACAGCGAATATCAAAATAAATTGTTGATAAAAAAAACTTTTTATTTTTTGAATTTTCCCCATCTAAAAGTTTTCATGGCTATAATCCCTTCCTTATAGATTAATAACGGTTGGCGAAAAGCTTATTCAGTGTACATTCCAAAGGATTTGTCGTTAAAAAATAATATTTTCTACACAAAGAAAAAATAATTTTAAAATCTTAAATTATTTTTAAAAGCTATGTGTATAAACTTCCTCTTTTATTATCAATTACCTTTTTTAAAAGCTTATTTTTTGAAACTGAAAATTCAATTTAAAGATAAAAAAATAACAGCTATTTTTGGAGTTAAATTAAAACTACTATGAGCTACGAATTAACAGGAAAACTTATTGCTAAATATGATACTGTACAAAGAACCGAAACTTTTAAAGTAAGAGAATTTGCAGTAGAAAAAACAGAAGATATAGGTGGAAGGACAATTGTAAACTATGCTAAGTTTCAATGTGTACAAGATAAAACAGCCATAGTAGATAAAGTAAATGTTGGGGATGAAATAAAAGTCTACTTTAACATTAAAGGAAGTAAATGGGAAAAAGATGGTAAGACAAATTATTTTACTAATCTCGATGCATGGCGTATTGAACAAATTTTAAATGCTAACCAGTCTAGTAATGGTGCTGCTGATACTTCTAAAATGGAACCAATAGATAATTTTACAGCCGAAGAAGCATCTGATGATTTACCATTTTAATCATAAGCTAATATAGCAATTTGACAAATTGGCTTATCAACAAAACATTCCAAGATAAAAACTTGGCTGAAAAATATGCAACAAAAAATATCTCTAAAAATTTTGCCTGCCGAATCAGCGGATGAAAGTATTGTAAAAAAATACATAGCTTCATTCACACAAAAAAAATTAAGCTCTATTACAGGGTTTAAAATTCTCAAAAAATCTATAGATGCAAGAGGAAAAACAATTTTTGTAAACTTAACAATAAACGCATTTATTGATGAACCTTATGCGGAGTTGAAAGAAAACAATTTTCATTTTGAAAATGTAGAAAAGGCAACAAAATCAGTTATCATTATTGGTTCAGGACCGGCGGGTATTTTTGCGGCTCTGCAATTACTGCAGCAGGGAATAAAACCAATTATTTTAGAAAGAGGAAAAGATGTAAGAGCTAGGCGCAGAGATCTTGCAAAATTAAACAAAGAAGGTATTGTAAACCCTGAAAGCAATTATTGCTTTGGCGAAGGAGGAGCGGGAACATACAGCGATGGTAAATTATACACACGTAGTAATAAGCGGGGAGATATAGATAAAATCCTAAACTTATTTGTACATTTTGGCGCTCCGCCAAATATTGCATTTGATGCGCACCCACACATTGGCACCAACAAACTCCCGCAAATAATAACGGCCATGCACCAGCAAATAAGGCAATGCGGTGGTGAGGTGTTATTTGAAAAAAAAGTGATTGATTTTATAATTGAGAAAGAAAAAATAACAGCTGTAAAAACTGATGATGGGAATTTGTTTTCTGCTGATGCTTACATTTTAGCTACTGGCCACTCTGCCCGTGATATTTTTGAATTACTCCATCATAAGAAAATATTAATAGAAGGCAAACCTTTTGCCTTGGGTGTGCGTATTGAGCACCCACAAAGTTTAATTGACAAAATTCAATATCATTGTAATGCAGAAAGGGATCAATATTTACCACCCGCTTCGTATAGTTTAGTACAACAGGTAAATGGTAAAGGTGTGTTTTCATTTTGCATGTGCCCGGGTGGAATTATTGATCCCTTTCTGCATTACAATGATATTGAATTTTGTCAATTAAACTTTGTGGGTGCTCAAT
>JANPIF010000440.1:0-7029 GCA_031424845.1 Ferruginibacter sp. | reverse complement strand
ATCCATGTAGTTCATCGTCATCATTATAGGAGTGCCTGCACAAGTGCTTCTTGTACCAGCAGCAGGGCAACCATAGTTTGCGCCTGTGTGTAAAGGTGTATCTGATACAAAATCATTACCGCAAGTAGCATCACCCCAAATATGACGAAGATTTAACCAGTGACCAACTTCATGTGTAGCAGTACGACCATTTGTATAAGGGCCTGTAACACCAGTTATACCGAAAGCATTATCATCCATCACAACACCATCAGTAGCTAAACTGCCACCAGGAAATTGTGCATAACCTAAAATACCACCGCCCATATTGCAGCACCACATGTTTAATGTAGTAGAAGGGCTTGTAGGACTAATACCACCCTGAGTACCTTTTTTCATAGCATCATTAGTTGTCCAACTTGTTTTATTTGTAGCTTTTCTTACAACACCAGCAAGTACAAAACGCACTCCTACATCCCCGGCTTTTACTCCTGTAAATGTTGCTGGTACACTAGTATTGTCGCTGTTGGTTCCACTAAAATCAGCATTTAAAACATCTATCTGAGATTGAATTTGTGCCTGAGAAATATTTTGAGCTGCGGTTTTATATAATACATTCACCACTACAGGTATTTCGATCATACCATTGCCTAGTAATCTGTAAGCTGAAGGATTTTGCTCATAGCGAGCCGTTAATTCTTCAATCGCTTGCATGCGATCTGCGAGGGTAGGATCAGCACTTAACTGCGCTTCTAAAACCTCTTGCGATGCACAAGCCCTTTGCGTGATGGGAGCATTAAGTGCTTCATCATTTACATTCAGGTTTTCATCATCATTTATTGAAGTTTTTGTACAACCTACTGCTAGAATTACATAGCAGGAAAATAAACCAAGAAGTTTTTTCATAATAAGAATTTTAAAGTTTTTTCAAATAAAATCTTAAACAAACTATAACATTTTTATTATTATTCCAAATATTTTATGATTTGAAAATTGGGAAAAATTATACGAATCAAATATGATAAATAAAAGATTTTTTAAAGTTTTGATTAGGTATTACTTAATACTTTCCCTATAAATTATTATCTCCAAAAAAAATCCCCCACTTTAAAAAGTAGGGGACGAGCAGTTAGTGTTGGTAAACACTACAATCTAAACATTATTTTTCGATACTGTACGATTGCATATCAAAAAATGCTATAAATCTATTTAACAAATGTCATTAATAACTTAAGCTACAAGTATATGACCATTTTATTTTAATATATGCTGCTTTATAATTTTATTATTTCCAATACTTCTATTTTTCTATACCGCATTAGCTGTGTAACACTTAAATTGCAGCAATTTTAAAATCTATATGTATAGTATTTGTAAAAAAGAATTAAACAGGTTTTTTAGCAATCTCACAGGCTATATTGCCATTGTTCTTTTTATGCTGGTTTGCGGCATTTTTTTATTTATGCTGAAGGAAAGCAGCATTTTTAATAATAATTATGCTACGCTATCATCTTTTTTTGAATTAGCACCCTGGGTTCTACTTTTCCTTGTTCCCGCCATAACCATGCACGCTTTTTCAGAGGAATTTAAAACAGGTACTTTTGAATTGCTAAAAACAAAACCTGTTACTTCCTGGCATATTGTATTAGGTAAATACTTTGCTATATTGTTAGTATTGGTTTTTGTAATAGTTCCAACCTTTATTTATATAATTTCTATAAAAACATTGAGCACGCAAAGCGGTATAGATGGTGGCGGCATTGCCGGCAGTTATATCGGCTTGTTTTTACTTGCAGCAGTTTTTGCGGCAGTAAGTATTTGCTGTAGTAGTTTTACAAACAATGCAGTTGTAGCATTTTTAATAAGTGCTTTCGTTTGTCTTCTTTTATATTTTGGTTTTAATGCTGTAAGTAAGTTGCCATTTTTTACAAGTGGTGCAGATTATTACATAGAAATGCTTGGGATTGATTTTCATTATAAGAGCATTAGCAGGGGCGTAATTGATAGCCGTGATGTAGTATATTTTTTATCGATCATATTTCTTTCATTATTGATAACCGTAAAAAAAATCAATAAAAAATAATGCTAAGAAAAGTTTTTAATAATAAATTTTGGTTTCCTATAATTGTTATTTGCTTAGTAATTATAAACTGGGCTGCATCAGAATTTCATACCCGTGTAGATCTCACAAATGAAAAGCGTTTTACCTTAAGCAATGCTACTAAAAAATTATTAAAAAAAATTGATGAACCGATAACGGTAGATGTGTTTTTAAAAGGAAATTACCCATCGGGTTTCAGGCAACTAGCATCTTCCACCAACGATATTTTAAAAGAATTTAAAGAAGTAGCAGGTAATAAAATACAGTATAATTTTATTAGTCCGGATGAATTGATGCCCGGCACGGAAATTAAAATTGCCGATACATTAAGCGGCATGGGGCTTTATCCAATAAACCTCACAAGCCAGGTAAAAGAAGGGCAGCAACAGCAATTTGTTTTTCCATTTGCATTGGTACATTACCAGGAAAAAACATTGGCTATAGAATTATATAAAGGTAAAACGCCGCTAATAAATTTTACAGAACTCAATAGTGCAGAAGCTTTATTGGAGTATAGATTAGCAGATGCCGTTTCAAAAATTACCGAAGTAGAAAAACCCATTATTGGTTATGCAGTAGGTAATGGTGAACCAGAGATTCGTCGTTTTAATACTTATGATTTAGTAGAAAATGTTTTAAGACCTAACTACAATCTTTTTACATTTGACCTTAGCTCTCCACAATTTTTACCAAAAGAAATGAAGGTTTTAATTATTGTAAAACCAACGATTTCGTTTACCGATGAACAAAAATTAAAACTGGACCAGTTTGTAATGAATGGTGGAAAACTCTTGGTATTTGCCGATAGGCTAAATGCAGAAATGGATAGCCTTCAAATTAAAAACCAGGTAACAGCTTTTGACAGAGATTTAAAATGGAACGATTTATTTTTCAATTATGGGGTAAGAATAAATGCAGATTTATTGATGGATTTGCAATGTGATTACCTGCCTTTTGATGTAAATGGAAATGGTCAGTTTGAATTGTTGCCATGGAATTATTTTCCGGTAATGGAATCTAAAAGCAATCATCCTATTAATAAAGGATTAGGCTTTGTCTCCGGCAGGTTCATAAATTCTTTAGATACGGTGGAAGCGGAGGGTATTAAAAAAACAATTTTACTCAGCTCATCTGCAAATGCTCGTACACTAGGCGCCCCGGCAGTTATAAGTGGAGCAGAAAATGTAAATGCGCCAGAAGATGCGAAATATAAACGAGCAAACATTCCTGTAGCAGTTTTGCTCGAAGGTAAATTTACATCGATGTTTGCCAATAGGCTTTCCCAATCTATGAATGATAGTTTACGAAGCAACAACGCCAGTTTTGTAGCCCATAATATTGCGGAAAATAAAATGATTATAGTGGGTGATGGAGATGTTATTCTAAACAACGTAGTAAAAGGAAACCCCATACCAATGGGCATGAATGTATATACTTACGATACACAAGCACAAATACCCTTTGCTAATAAAGACTTTTTACAAAATTGCTTAGATTACTTAATAAACGATAATGGATTGAGCGAAGCAAAGGCAAAAGATTATGTGGTAAGATTATTGGACAGTAAAAAAACAGAGGAGCAAAAAACATTTTGGCAAATAATGAATATAGCCGTACCCATTATCATTGTTCTTTTGTTTGCAATTATTTATCAATGGCTTCGCAAAAGAAAATACACAAAATAAAAAATGGACAAACAACAGATTATATACCTTGTTTTTGGAATTGTAGTAGTAGTAGCACTTATTTTTGACCTTGGTTTACTAAGTAAAAAAAACCAGAAAATAGGGCTTAAAACGGCACTTATTCAAACCTTTTTTTGGGTGGCTCTTTCTTTTGCATTTTGTGCTTTTATCTGGTGGGAAGATGATGGCGGTAACGGAAAAAAAGATGCTATATCATATATTTCTGCTTATCTGTTAGAATGGTCGCTTTCTATAGATAATATATTTGTATTCATTATTATCTTTTCTTTTTTTAGGGTGAAGGAGGTGAATTTTTCAAGGGTTTTATTGCTTGGTATTTTAATGGCCATTGTATTTAGAATAATATTTATAGCCATAGGAAGTGAGCTTGTAGCAAGGTTTGGATGGATTATGTACATTTTTGGTGTCTTCTTAATTTTTACCGGTATAAAAATGTTTAGCAGTGATGAAGATGATGAATTTAATCCTGAAACCAATTGGGCATATAAACTATTAAAGCGTTTAATGCGCACTACGAATGAAGAACCAAACGGCAGATTTGTTATAACAAAAAATGGTAAAAAGTATTTTACTACGCTTGCAATGGTAGTAGTAATGCTTGGACTTATTGACATTGTTTTTGCTATAGATTCCATCCCTGCAGTTTTTTCTGTAATACCTGATCCCTCTAAAAAAATGTTGATTTATTCTTCTAATATTTTTGCAGTATTGGGGCTAAGAAGTTTGTTCTTTTTACTACGAGGTGCTGCCAGTAAATTTGATTACTTACAGGAAGGAATTGCCATTGTACTGTTGTTTATTGGCGTAAAAATGTTGTTGCCAATGCTGGGTTATGTAGGAGTAGATGAAAAATATTTGCACTTGCCTGAATGGGCTTCTTTAGCGGTAATTGTTTTTTGCATTACCGGTAGCATTATTTATTCTATCTACAACAAAAAGGAAGGTTCACCCGATGATGCTCCTGAAACAGAAGAATCATTATAATAAGTTTGCATAAAAATTATACGTGAGTTATACAGTTTCACAAATTGCCAAAATAACAAATGCAAACATTTTGCAAGCAGGCAGTGATGTATTAATAGATAACTTATTAACCGATAGTCGAAAATTATTGTTTGCAGAATCATCGTTGTTTTTTGCATTAGATGGTATTGGTAGAAATGGTACTTCCTTCATAAATCTTCTGTATGAAAAAGGTGTAAGAAATTTTGTGGTAGATGAAAATTTTACACAGCAAGAAATAATACCATATCCAGACGCATTTTTTTTACAGGTTGCAGATGTGCTTGCAGCATTGCAAAAATTAGTAGCAATTCACCGACATACATTTCAGTACCCTGTTATTGGTATTACAGGTAGCAATGGCAAAACAATTGTAAAGGAATGGCTGAGTCAATTACTCAATGATGATTACAATATTGTAAAAAATATTAAGAGTTACAATTCTCAAATTGGTGTACCACTTAGTGTTTGGCGGATGAACGAAGGGCACACATTAGGTATTTTTGAAAGCGGTATTTCGCAGCCAAATGAAATGGGGTTTCTTCAGAAAATAATCGACCCTGAAATTGGAATAGTAACCTTTATTGGCAGCGCACATGCAGAAGGTTTTACCTCTCTCCAACAAAAAATAAAGGAAAAACTACAGCTTTTTACAAACAGCAAAATGCTTATTTATTGTGCAGATGATGAATTGCTTTCTGTAGAAGTACATCAGTTTATAAATACTTTCAATCCCTCATTAAAAGTTTTTGAATGGAGCAAAAAACAACCTGCTACTCTTTTTGCAAAACAGATAGTGAAGAAACAAAGCACTACAAAAATCACTTGTGACTTTAAAAACACTGAATTCACCTTCACTATTCCTTTTACTGATGAAGCTTCTATAAATAATGCCATTACTTGTTGCTGCACCTTGCTTTATTTAAAAATTGGTGTAGAAAATATTATTGAAAAAATGAATGGTTTGCGCCCTATAGAAATGCGCTTGGAGCTTAAGCAGGGAATAAACAATTGTTCTATCATAAATGATGCATACAGTGCCGATATACAATCTCTCGGTATAGCACTTGATTTTTTGGCCCAACAAAACCAACATGAGAAACGCACTGTAATTTTAAGTGATGTTTTGCAAACGGGTAAAGAAGCAACTGAATTATATACTAAAATTGCCCAGCTGCTTGCGCAAAAAAATATTAATCAGTTAATAGGAATTGGAAAAGAAATTTCTTCGCATGTCCAATTATTTTCTTCCATAAAAGCTGTAAGTTTTTATGAAAGTACAGAAGCATTTTTAAGTAATGTAACAAGCCATCATTTTCACAACGAAATTATTTTGCTAAAAGGCGCACGTGTTTTTCATTTCGAAAAAATAAGTAATGCGCTGGAACAAAAATTTCATGAAACACAAATGGAGGTTAACTTAAATGCACTCCGACATAATTTAAATGTGTATAGATCCATGTTGCAACCTGCCGTAAAAATGATGGCAATGGTAAAAGCCTTTAGTTATGGCAGTGGTAGTTTCGAAATTGCCAATGTGCTACAACATGCAGGTGTAGATTATTTAGCAGTAGCATATACAGATGAAGGCGTTGATTTAAGAAAAGCAGGTATCACATTGCCCATCATGGTAATGAATTGCGAACCATCTGGCTTTGAAAATATGGTAAACCACCACCTCGAACCAGAATTGTATTCAATTAAAATTTTAAACGCTTTTATTTCTTTTCTTACAGAAAAAAAAATACAGCATTATCCGGTACACTTAAAAATTGAAACCGGTATGCATCGCCTGGGTTTTGAAGAAAACGATTTAGAAACTCTTTGCAATATTTTAAAAGAAAACAATACGATCACAGTAAGTGCAGTTTTTTCTCACTTGGCTGGTAGCGATGCGGCAGACCATGATGCGTTTACTCAACAACAAACAAACATATTTTTAAAAGCTGCAGATAAAATTGAAAGTATGATTGGTTATTCATTTATCAGGCATATTTCCAATTCGTCTGCCATTTACCGCCATCCACATTTACAAATGAATATGGTAAGGCTTGGTATAGGTTTGTATGGAGTAGATTCAACATCCGCAGTGCAACATCGTTTGCAACATGTAACCACTTTAAAAACTACTATTTCTCAAATTAAGCACTTTAAAAAAGGATAAACAATTGGCTATAGCCTAAAGGGAATTGCTACAAAAGATATGCGTACTGCTACAGTAAAAATTGGTTATGCAGATGG
>JANPIF010000439.1:0-6974 GCA_031424845.1 Ferruginibacter sp. | reverse complement strand
AAGTCCTTTTCCAAAAGTTCTTCTTCCAACAATAGTTGCTCGGTCCCAATCCTGTAAAGCCCCCATCAAAACTTCACTCGCACTTGCAGAGCCTTCATCAGCCAAAATAACTACTTTACCTTGCTCAAACTGCCCTTGCCTTCTGCAACGAAATTCTTTTTTAGGCGAATGCAAACCTTCGGTATAAGTTATAAGTTTATCTCCTTCCAGTAATTCATCCGCTATTTCTACGGCTTCGTCCAATACACCACCACCATTTCCCCTAAGATCCAACACCAAACTTTTCATACCCTCTTTTTTTAAGGTAAGAAGTCCATTCATAAATTCCTTGTAAGTCTGGGTACTAAATTTATTTATTTTTATATATCCGTTTATACTATCCAGCATATAGGCAACATCTACACTTCTAATAGGAATATTACCTCTTCCTACCTCTGTAACTTGTTTTTTTCCATTACGTAACATAGTTAGTAATACGTTGGATTCTTCTGGCCCTCTCAATATATTTCTTATTCTTTCCGTAGTAATTTGTTTACCGGAAATGATACTGTCGCCCGCTTTAAGCATAATATCCCCAGTTTTTAAACCTGCCTTGTCTGATGGGCCACCTTCCACAACATTTATAACATGCAGACTGTCATCTATCATATTAAACTCTATGCCGATACCATAAAAACTCCCTCTAATTTCTTCATTTATTTGTTGAAGATCTTCAGCAGGAATATAACTGGAATGTGGATCTAGCTTGCTCAGTATTGCATCAATGGCAGTATCAGAAAGAGATTTCATGTTAACAGAATCAACATATCTACTGTTTAGTAAATCTAAAATTTCCTGAACGGATGATGGTTGTTGGCGAGAAAAAAAACTTTTGCCAGGCATGGCGTCACGCATTTTATACCCCATATACATTCCAATAATCATTACAATGCTAAAGAGAAACGGTAGCCATAATTTTAATTTAGTGTTCATGCTTGTTTTATAATTTCTATTTCGGCG
The DNA here is from genome assembly GCA_031424845.1 of Ferruginibacter sp. Lineage (GTDB taxonomy): Bacteria > Bacteroidota > Bacteroidia > Chitinophagales > Chitinophagaceae > Ferruginibacter. The sequence continues at coordinate 5,975 of JANPIF010000439.1, read as the reverse complement.
AAGATAATTTTTTCAGATAATTTATGACGTGAATGTTTTATCTTGTTTTACTTAAATAAAAAACATGCGTTCAGTACTAATAGCAGATAGTGGTTCCACCAAAACACAGTGGTGTCTTTTAAGCGGTAATAAAAAGAAAATGATTTCTACGCAAGGCATCAGTCCCTATTTTTTAAACGATCAAACTCTTGGTAAAATTTTAACGGAAGAATTATTACCCAAAACTGGCAATGTACAAATTGATGAAATTTATTATTACGGAACAGGTTGTAGCAATATTGCCAATATTGCCCTTGTAAAGAGAGGGCTTAAAAAGATATATAAAAATGCAAAAATTAATGTAGATCATGATTTGCTTGGTGCAGCAAAAGCACTTTGTGGTGATGGAAAAGGCATAGCCTGTATTTTAGGTACAGGTTCTAATTCCTGTTATTATAACGGCAAAAAAGTGGTAAAGAACAGTCCCGGGCTGGGTTTTATTTTAGGAGATGAAGGAAGTGGAACATACTTAGGCAAAAAAGTGTTGCAGTATTATCTCTACAATACTTTTGATGCAGAATTAATGGATAAATTTAAACAGAAATATCCTCAAACAAATTCTGAAATACTTGATAATGTATATAAAACTGAATTGCCTAATAGATATTTAGCAGGTTTTGTAACTTTTTTAATTGAAAACCGTGGTCATTTTATGATAGAAAATATCATAGAAGACAGTTTAAATGATTTCTTTTTTAACCATATCTATAAGTACAGAGAAAGTTGGACATTGCCCATAAATTTTGTAGGAAGTGTAGCTTTTGGGTTTAAAGATATATTAGTAGAAATGTGCAAAGGCTACGAACTAAAATTAGGCAAAGTAATAAAAAGCCCTATGGAGGGTTTAATTAAATACCATGGAATTAAATGATAAGTTAAAAAATATTTTTTTTGTTATGTGTTTTTAGGTAAATTGTATTTCAATTCAAACATTAAATTTATAAGCATGAAATGTAAACTTTTACTCACAACAGGTTTAATAGCAGCTGCATTTGCAGTAAATGCTCAAAGTGAAAATAGGGGCTATGCTATTACAGGGGATGGCAATAAAGATTTTATGTGGATGAACATTAGGCAAATTGATTTGTCAACTGGTCAAGTTACTAAAACCATTTTTCAGCGCAGCAAAACCAATTTTACTATCACTGATGTAAATTCTAAAAAAACGACTGATCAAACGGCTTTTGCTGATGGAAATATTTATGGTCCCTCTCAGTATCCTACATCAAGTTTTGTAGCTGCAGCAGCTTACGATAGAAGGTCAGAAAAATTATTTTTTATTCCAATGCGCATGGGCGAATTACGTTGGATGGATGCAAATGTAAAAAATGAAACTCCTACATTTTATTCAGTTGCTATTCCTGGCTATACACCAAGTCTAGGTGCAGAAGAATCAAATAATATTACAAGAATGGTGTTGTCAAATGATGGTAATGGTTATGCTATTAACAACGATGGTAGCCATTTATATAAATTCACAACTGGCAAAAAGCCAACTGTAACTGATCTTGGTGGTTTAATTGATGCAGAGGAAAACAAAGGGCTTTCTGTTCACAATAAATGCAGTAGTTGGGGTGGAGATATGATTGCGGATGCATTTGGAAAATTATATATTATTTCAGCTACAAGAAATGTATTTGTAGTAGATGTAAATACACGTATAACAACATTTAAGGGAACTATTACAGGATTGCCTGCTAACTACACCACCAATGGTGCAGCAGTAGATGCTGATGGTAACATAGTTCTTTGTAGCGCAACTGCATTTGAGGGATATTATAAAATGAATCTTACAGATTTGGCTGCTAAAAAAATAGAAGGTTCTGATGTAGTTTATAATGCATCTGACCTTGCAAGTGGTAATTTATTGTTGCAAAAAGAAGCTGACCAATCAAGAAATGCATCTTTTGCTAAATTAGCACCTGCAATTAGCAACAATGAACTATCTCAAAATAGTATTTATCCAAATCCTGTTGTGAATAATACATTTAATGTATTGCTAGATGGTAAACAAAATGGTGCATACACTGTGGTGATAACTGATCTTGCCGGTAGAGCATTACAAACTACAAAAGTAGGCTTAACAAAAGGACAACAAGTACAGCAGGTGAGTTTAAGAAGTCGTCCCACAGCAGGCACTTATTTAGTAAAAGTGTTGGATGAAAAAAACAACGAAATCTTGTCAGATAAAGTTGTGATTCTATAAAGAATATTATCGGTTATAAGTACGAGGCTGCCTTTTTAGGCAGCCTCTTTTTTTTTCATTTATTTTCAATAGAAGAAGTAAAGTATCCCATATCAGAAAGAAAATTTAACTTTAAAAGTTCGGTTTGACTTCTTCTTGACACTATGTAAAAAGTGAAAAACATAAAAAAATCATATTTCCATTTTAGAAGGATATAAAAATAGTTTTGCAGGATATTTGCTTATAGAGTTTTTTAAAAATTATTTATGCAGAATATAGAACCCTATTTTAATTGGCGTCATTTGTACGCAGCGGATGAAGATGTAAAATCTCCTTTTTTTAAAAGAACATACAGCGAGTTTGAATACACCAACAAAGTGTATAATTATTATATACACCCGCAGTGGGACGAAGTAGGTTCAAGCACAATATATTTAAAAGTATTATTTGCAGATTATGAACAACATTACGCCATCATAGAATTAATAGGAGAGTGGAACGATGCCATAGAAAATGATGTGATGACAATACGCCGAAATGTTACCGACAATTTATATAAACAAGGCATTTATAAATTTATTTTAATAGGCGAAAATGTTTTGAATTTTCATAGTAGCGATGACAGTTATTATGAAGAGTGGCATGAGCAGATTGAAGATGAATATGGATGGATTGTACTTTTAAATTTACCTGAACAAAGTAAGCATGATTTTAAAAAAGCACGCATAACAAATTATGTAGAAATGATTGAATTGTTGCAATGGAGAACAATGAAGCCTGAGATTATTTTTGGAATGATAGATGAAGAGATGGGAAAAAGGTTGGGTTAAGTTATTACTTTAGACTCTTTATTAGGTAATGCATATTCTAAACGATTAATCATTTCACATTTATAATATCCATCAATTCCTGATGATGCCACGCTTCCTGCTTTTTCAAGTTCAATAAAACCATCATCTTTTAAAACATTGTTTGGAATATAAACGTCTATCATTTCTCCTATAACTAAAAAAGTATTATTGTGTTTAATAGGAATTACTTCTACCAATTTTAATAAATACTTTATATTACTTTCTGCTACAAAAGGAACTTTTGAATTGTTTTCATAAATAGCGGTTAACCCGACTTCTTCAAATTCATTTACGTTTTCATTATACTTTGCGCTTGTTTGGTGAGCTTGTTTTACAAAGTTTTCTTGAACATGATTTATGCTGTAAAATTCTGTAGATTGTATATTTGATAGGGTATGAGGAGTTGCAGCTATGGGTCGATTTATAAAACCAATAAGTGCAGGCTCTGAACCAATGTGTACGATATTGCTAAACATAGCAAGGTTAGGTTGGCCTACATTATTTACCGAGCCTATCAAGCTTACCGGCTTGAAACCGGAAAGACTGTTTATAAAATTTGCCCTGTAAAACTTGTCCCATTTTTTTATTTCGTTTATCGGAAAATGAAGCATTTATAGATTGTTTAATTTTACAAAGTTGGAAGAAAAATGGAGGTTTCAAAGTTTTAAAATAATTTAAGATATTGCAAATCCGTGACGTATTTTTGCAAAACCAAATTTTCTCAACAATATTCGCTTTATGACTTGGAAACTTTTTTTCACTTCTTCTATAGGTAAGAAATTTTTAATGGGTGCTACAGGATTATTTCTTATAACTTTTTTAATAGTACATGCAGGTATAAATTCAATGATCTTTTTTAATGATGGAGGTGAAACCTTTAATCATTGGGGACATTTTATGGGAAGCAATATAATTATCCGAACCATGGAAATTGGTTTGATGCTCTTTCTTTTATTGCACATTGTACAAGGTTTAATGTTGTGGGTGCAAAACCGCAATGCTCGTCCTATAAAATATGCTGTCACTAAAGGTGATGGCAAAAGTAAATGGTACAGTAAAAGCATGGGGTTATTAGGTACTCTAATTTTGATTTTTTTGATAATGCATTTTTATCATTTTTGGGTACCAAGCCGTTTTGGTGGCATTGCAAATATTCAGCCGCTTGCAGAAGCAACTTTGGGGCAGGAGTACAATAACCAACCAGTTCATAATTTATATCAAGAAATGTTGAATGTATTTACTGGAAGTTTTTCCCCGGTAATTGTTCTTATTTATGTGTTGGGTTGTGTTTCATTGTGCTGGCATTTACTACATGGTTTTCAAAGTGTGTTTCAAACATTTGGTATCAATCATAAAAAATACACACCGCTAATTAAAGCAATTGGAGTGGTGTATTCAATAGTAATATCATTGTTGTTTGCCAGTATGCCGGTTGCAATGCATTTGGGGTGGGTAAGTTAAAATCCCAGGTTGTAATGAGGCTCTTTACGTAAGAATGGACCATTTGTTAGCTGTGTAAAGAAAATAATCAATGTTCATCACACAATGCTCAATGTTCCAGTGAGAACCCTAGAATTAAATGAAGTATTTAAAATGCTTCAATAAAGGATGAATGAAGGTATGACCCTGACGGAAGTGAAAGACAACCCTGCCCGACTGCGTCATTCAGGCGGGGATGATGACCATAGCTGTTGTCTTTGTTCGGACAAAAGAATTTTTGTTCGAAAACAAAAAAGAAAAGTTTGATTAAAAAATAGATTTTAAAATTTCACGAACCAAGCTCCTTTCATGTTGAAAGGCGGGGGTGAGGTAAAAAAACGTTTATGAATTCAAAAATTCCGCAAGGGGATATGGACAAAAAGTGTGAAGACTACAAAGGCCATGTGAAGCTTGTAAACCCCTCCAACAAAAGAAAGTTAGAAGTTATTGTAGTAGGAACCGGCTTGGCTGGAGCATCAGCAGCAGCTGCGCTGGGTGAATTGGGTTATAAAGTAAAAGCATTTTGTTTTCAAGACAGTGCAAGGCGTGCCCATAGTATAGCAGCGCAAGGTGGAATAAATGCAGCAAAAAATTATCAAAATGATGGGGACTCTGTTTTCCGTTTATTTTACGATACAGTAAAGGGTGGAGATTATCGTGCAAGAGAATCGAACGTACATCGTTTAGCAGAAGTAAGTACAAATATTATTGACCAATGTGTAGCTCAGGGAGTACCTTTTGCAAGAGAGTATGGCGGTTTACTTAGCAACCGTTCTTTTGGTGGAACGCAGGTACAGCGTACGTTTTATGCTGCAGGACAAACAGGTCAGCAACTATTATTAGGTGCATACAGTGCCGTAGAAAGACAAGTGGCTTTAGGAAATGTAACCATGTATCGCAGGCACGAAATGCAGGATGTAGTATTAATTGACGGTGTGGCAAAAGGAATTATAGCAAGAAATTTGGTTACGGGAGAACTGGAAAGACATGGTGCCCATGCGGTATTGCTTTGTACCGGTGGATACGGAAACGTATTTTATTTGAGTACAAATGCGATGGGTAGTAATGTAACTGCAGCGTGGAGAGCACACAAACAAGGTGCATTTTTTGGAAACCCATGTTTTACACAAATACATCCAACCTGTATTCCTGTAAGCGGAGACCACCAAAGTAAACTAACACTGATGAGTGAAAGTTTGAGAAATGATGGTAGAATCTGGGTACCTAAAAAGCAAGGAGATACCAGAAAAGGAAGTGAAATACCTGAAGATGAAAGAGATTATTATTTAGAAAGAAGATACCCTGCATTTGGAAACCTGGTACCCCGCGACGTAGCATCGAGAGCAGCAAAAGAAAGGTGCGACGCTGGTTATGGCGTTGGCTCATCCAAGCAGGCAGTTTACCTGGATTATGCAGACGCC
>JANPIF010000438.1:0-1523 GCA_031424845.1 Ferruginibacter sp. | reverse complement strand
GGTTAAGCCTGCAGTTTGTGTAACAACCTGACTAGGGCAATTATCAGTTGATGAAACAACATAGTCTACAACAGCACCACACTGCCCCGCATCATTACTTACTACAATTGGGGCATTGCAGGTAATGGTAGGTGCTTGGTTATCTATTTCGTTGGCAACTACAATGGTAAACCTACTTAGGCAGCCGTTGCGATCCCTCACTGTTACGGTATAAGTACCGGCAGTAATACCAGAAATATCTTCCGTAGTTGCACCATTACTCCATGTATAGGTGAAAGGACCCAATCCACCTGCAGGATTAAGGTCTATGGCTCCATTATTATAATTAGGGCAGGAAGGTTTGGTTACAGTAAATGATCCTTCTTCTGTAAATACAGAATTTATTATACATACTCTTTGCAAATTATTTGCTGCACCAGTAGCAGCGGTAAAGCCCCAAAACACATTTCTGTTTCCTCCAAAAATATTCGCAACAATATTATCTGTGTAGTTGATCTGGGTAATACCATCCAATGTAACTTTTAAGTTTTGGGTAAGGGCCGTCCATTCAATTTTAAGCGTATGAAAAGCACCGTTTTCCAAATTTGGAAGTATAGTAAATCCTTGCAGGGTGCTGGCACCGCCGCCTCCATGGGTGGTATTACCGTTTTTCATTAAACCAATATGATCCTGAACCGGATCTGATGCATTCTGCCAGGTATCAAATTCTACAGCGAGGGAGGGAGTGATTCCCTGATAACCCAAACCTCCGCCTGAAGATCCAAGTCCACTGCATACCGGCTGCAATACAAATGCAATACCATCTGCCCCGACATCACTTGAGCCTAAAAAGATATTAGCATCAATAGTTAAATTTGATGCCAGCGATATCTTATTTTGAAACCATACCGAACCACTCTGTGTATTGAGAGCCTGTGTTAAGCGGAAGCATCCGCCACCTTCGTTTAAAGTGGTACCATTTGTATTATATTGTGAATAGCCGGACAAACCGACAACAAATAAAAGTACCAGTATCATGGAGATGTTTCTGGTAATTAACTTCAGGTAACTCCGAATTTTAGTAGGATGAGTACCCGGTGATGTTGAATTAAATTTCATGATGTTAATTTTTGATGTTAGAAAATTTGAATTAATTCTTTATGCTTGTACCTGCACAAGCATAAATAAAAACCTTGCAATAATTTTTGGTACGGGTAGTTTTTATGGGATGGGATTCTAATTCTTTTTATGGATCAACTAAAAAATAAATGCTCAAAATTTATCTAAATTAAATAGTCATTTATTAAAAGCTGATTGATGTAAGTTTTATAAGTGAGTTTTAAAAAACACTTTTTAGAAGCACTTTTTTTACTTGGTAAATTCTTGTGTTTTAAGAAGTATGAAATATTGTTTCACCATGCAAACGATATATATAAATTAAAACAAGTAGGCTAAGATGTAGCCTACTTGTTTTGTTATACATTTTATTTAATTCAGTTTCACAAGTTTAATAACCTGTTTATTTGTTCCCTGCGAAACTTCCG
>JANPIF010000437.1:0-30815 GCA_031424845.1 Ferruginibacter sp. | reverse complement strand
ATGATTGTCCAGCTCAATGGTTTCCAGAAAGCAACATTATCTCCACCAAAGAAAATATGCGGATTCAATTCGGAAAAGAGCGTTACAAAATTTATATTGAAACCTACTGCAATAGGGATGAATGCTAAGATAGCGGCGAGTGCGGTAAGCAATACCGGAATGATTCTCGTTTTACCAGCCTGCACAACTGCTTCTCTTGTTTTCATACCACGGCTGCGTAGTTCTTCTGCAAACTCAATTACCAAAATACCATTTTTAACCACAATACCTGCAAGCCCTACAATACCCAAACCGGTCATTAATACAGAAGCTTCCATACCAAATATAGAGAACCCAAGCAGCACGCCAATTACACTAAACACAATTTCTGTAAGTATGATAACTGATTTACTAACTGAATTAAATTGCAATACTAATGTGAGTAAAATTAAAGCCAAAGCAATTAATAAAGCTTTCAATAAAAAGGCTCCTGTTTCTGCTTGTTGCTCTCCTTCACCTGTTTGTTTTATAGTAACCCCATCTCCCTTTTTGGTAAAGGATGCAAGGTGACCTGCTATTACCTGGTTTACGGCGGTAGCATTATAACCCTGTGTGGTCAATACATTTGAGCGAAGCTGAATTAATCTTTTTTGATTCTTACGTTTTACACTTCCGAATGTAGAAGTGGGATCTACCGTTACCAATGCACTTATTGGTATATTTTTTATTTGTCCACCACCTGCAAAATCTCTGAAAGCAATACGCATGTTTAACAACTCCGATAAGCTTTTCCTTTGCAGTTCATTGTTGCGCAACTGTATTTTATATTCGTCTTTTCCTTCTTTTATTTTAGAAATTTCTTTACCAAATAAAGCGGTTCGAATTTGCATACCTACCTGTGCAGATGATACACCTTCAATTAATGCCCGTTGCCTATCTACGGTTAACGTTATTTCAGGATTGTTAAGATCTACATCCATTTTCAATTCTTCCACACCGGGTACTTGTATGCTGTCTAAATAATTTTTAAGGTTAACAGACGTCTTTACCAGGTTATCAAAATCTTCACTTGCTATTTCAATATTTACCGGTGGGTCAGTTGGAGGACCAGCACTTTCTTGGGCTACACTTATTTCTGCACCTGGTATTCCTGAAATGGCTCCACGAATTTCATCCAAGTAAGGTTTGGAACTTTTACCATGACGTTTTTCATATTCTACAAACGAAACCTGTATTCTTCCAAGTTCGCTTCGGGTACTTCTGTCGCCAGATGATGGATCGCTGGCCCCAATAGCCACATTGCTAATAACACTTTCTACGATCGGATTTTTTTTGCCCTTGGCGTTATCTATTTCCAATACTTTGTTCACTTTAGCTTCCAATGTTTTCACAATCGAATCTGTATATTCTACACTGGTACCTACCGGCAATTTTAAATAAACATAAATTTGGTTAGGATCACCTTTAGGAAAAAATGCAATTCCGATTCTACCTGTTTTTACAGATATACCAAATATGGCAACAGCCAAAATAAGCAATCCTACTGTGCCTAATAATAAATGCACCGGTCTCCACCCTTTTAATGACCAGCGAATTAAATTTTCGTAATGGTCCATTATCCAAGGCAACACTTTATTCTGAAATTTATGAATAGCTCCTTCAATAAAATACTTATGAAGTACAGTAAGAATCATAAAAAATATAAGCAGGTTTCCTAAAAATGGTGCTCCCATTACATCTAAAACAATTCCCAATGCAATCACAATCCAGAAATATGGTTTCTTAAAGATGGCAGATTTTTTTTCTGGAACTCCTTCAGGATGGTTCATAAAATCTACCGCAAAAATGGGGTTCATAATAAACGCAACTACCAATGATGCTGCCAGTGTAAAAATGAGCATGGTCGGTAAATACACCATAAACCTACCAATGATTCCGGGCCAAAATAGTAGTGGAAAAAATGGTGCTAAAGTAGTAAGCGTACCGGCAAGTACCGGCACAAAAACCTCCCCCGCTGCCATTTTGGTAGCAGTGTTTATGGGTATTCTCCCTCTGCCATCCACAAATATTCTGTGGGTATTTTCTATAACCACAATGGCATCATCTACAATTATACCAAGCCCAAAAAGCAGGGCAAACAGCACCATAAAATTGAGTGTTACATGCGTACCAACAATTAAATCTGCTCCTGGTAAAAATACAAATGCAACAAACATACTTAACGGTACACTGAGTGCCACAAAGAATGCGTTGGTCACACCCATAAAAAACATCAACACAATTAATACCAAAATAAAACCAATGATGATGGAATTAACCAACTCATTAAAAGATGCTTTGGTTTTCACACTCTGATCACCGGTTACTACGGCATTTAAGTTTTCAGGGAAAAGAACACCCTTACTTTCCTTCACCATTTTCTGCACCGCTTCGCTTGTTTCAATTAAGTTTTCGCCACTGCGTTTTACAATGTTTAAGGTTACTACATTCTTACCATCCAAGCGGGCGAAACTTTCTACATTTTTCGTAGTGTCTTTTATGATGGCAATGTCTTTTAAATAAATTGGGTTGCCACTGGTATTGCGCACTATTACACTTTCAATATCGTATGCGGATTTAAACTGCCCTTTAAGTTGTAGGTTTCTCTTCATATCTCCTACATCTAACAAGCCACCGGATATATCTAAATTTTCTCTTGCCACTGCATTGCTAATATCATCGAACGTGATGCCGGCGCTTTGCATTTTATAATTGTCAACATTTATCTGGAACTCTCTCTCTGGTGCACCTACAATATCTATCCTGTTTATTTGTGGTATTTCTTCCAGTTTATCCTTCATATCATCTGCAAACTTTTTAAGCTTTGCCATATCATAATCACCACTCAGGTTTACGTACATGATTGGCTGGTCGCTTAAGTTTACTTCTAATGCTGTTGGCTCTTGTGTAAGGTCGTTTGGTAAATCCTGCTTGGCTTTGTCAATAGCATCTTTTACTTTTTGCAGCGCTATATCTACTTTCACATCTGTATCAAATTCTACCTGTATGGCTGAAAAATCCTGTAAAGATGTACTTGTAAATTTTTTAATTTTTGCTCCTGTTATACTTTTTATTTGTTTTTCTATTGGGCGTGTAACAAGGTTTTCTATATCTTTTGGTGAATTACCTACGTACACAGTTTGTACATAAATAGTTGGGATAACAATATCCGGAAATTGCTCTTTTGGCAATGTAAAAAATTGGTATAAACCTGCCAATGTTACGAAAAGCATTATCAGGTAAATAGAAGTTTTATTGCTAATGCTCCACGAGGTGGGTTTAAATTCTTTAAACTTTTTTTGTATATTTTCTACTACACTCATACAATTATTTTTCGGATGAAATTATTCTTACGACGAAACCAATTTTATTTACAGCGCATCAGTTTTTAATTGTTGCCCTTCATATAAACCTGTATAACCTTCAACAATAAGCTTTTCTCCAGCTTTTAATCCTGACTTAATTTCAATCATTGATTCGTTTATCATTCCTACAGTAACCGGGCGTTTACGAGCAAATAGTTTTCCCTTTTCTTCCGCAGCTATCATTACATATTTTCCTTTTTCATCGTTCTGCAAAGTTTTTAAAGGAATAGCAATGGAGCTGGCAGATGAATAATCTCTTATTTTTAAAAGAGCCGTTTGGTTAGGATTTAAGGAAGGGTCGGAAGGTAGTTTTGCTTCCACTACAAAGCCTCTGCTATTAGCATTTATAGATGCGCCGATAAAACTTAAGGTTGTATTAAAAATGCGTTTTGTATCCGGCATTGTAACTACAACTGCTGTTCCTCTTCCTACTGTACCCAAATAATTTTCAGGAATATTTCCTACTACTTTTAAACTGCTTTTATTTACAATACTTATTTGTGGCCCCATAACTCCCATTCCTGTAAAAGTTTCGCCCACTCTTATATTTACTACATCCGCTACACCATTTACATCGCTATATATATTGGCTGTATTCATTTGCTCCTGTGCTAATTTTACCTGCTCTGCTACCTGCATTAATTGATTTTCTAAAGAAGTAACATTTGTTTTAGCCGTAAGCAATTGTACTTCCGTACCTATACCTTTATCCCATAAATTTTTCTGACGTTCGTATAAGCTTCTGGCTAATGAAAGTTGAGTTCTTATACCAACACTCTGTTGCCTTGCAGCCTGTACTTGTTGGCTTTGAATAGCGTTGTCAAGCTTTAATAGTAACTGTCCTTTTTTTACAAATTGGCCTTGTTTTACCAGTACAGCTTTTACCTGACCACCCATCCCTCTCGGAGAAATATACGAACTGTTTTCAGCTTCAATTTTTCCTTGTAGTTCTATGTAATGTTCAAAATTTTCTGTAGCGAGGGGAGTATAAGCTACCAGTTTTATTTTTGCAGGATTTGAACTCGTTGTATCTAAAACAGAAAGTTCCTGTTGCAATTTTAAAATCTCTGCATCCTTTTTATCTTTCTCACTTTTTAATTTTTCCAGTTGCGTACGCTTTTCGGTTAAAGTAGCATTGCTTTCTTTTTTACTTCCACCGCAGGATGTTGTAAAAAGGGATATGGCTAGTACAATAATTATAAAATTTCTCATTTGTTTATATGTTGATGTTATCATGTTAGTTTAATAATGTTTATAATTTTCCAATAGCTTTTTGGTAATCAATCTTAGCAATAATGGCATCGTACATCGAACCATAATAATTATTCTGAGCTACTTTTAATTCTGTTTGTGCATTGTATATTTCCTGATTACTGCCCAGCCCCTGTTCGTATTTTATTTTGGTGGTGTTATATACTTTTTCTGCGAGTTCTATATTTCGCTTTTGATTATCAAGCGTTATTACTGCTGCAGTTATTTTAAGGCGTGCCTGCACCACATCATTGTCTATAGATGATTTTAACTGCTCCATATTATTGTTACTCCGCTGTACTTCGATTTTAGCTTTTTGTATTCTTGAATTTCTGGCAAAACCATCAAAAATGGGTACAGATAACCTTAACCCTATAAGAGAAGTCGTAAACCATGAACCACCTTGAAAAAAGTCAAATGTCTGTCGCTGTGCATTTTTACTGTAGCTACCAAATGCTGCAAGTGTGGGAAGTTTGCTAAGTTTAAACCTGCGTACATTATATTCATTCAATGTTTTTGCAATAGTTAAAAACTGATATTCTTTTCTGTCTTCGTACTTATAATCCTCTGAAAGAATGTTGTTTTTAATTTTATCTTCTGTTATAGAATCTGCCAATACAAGAGAATCTTTTTGAGGCATATTCATTAAAAACTTTAAGCCAGCATTACCTGCATTTAACTGGCTTTGCACTTTTATTTTTTCTGTCTGCAGGTTGTTTAACTGCACATTTACTTTATCTACATCCAGCTTTTCTGCAAAACCCTGTTTGTAAATTTCTTTTGTATCATTCAACAGTTTTTCAAATCTGGTAATGTTTGCATCAATAGAGGTCATTTGCTGTTTTCCAACTACCAACTGGTAATAAATTTTCTGCACATTCACATTAATCATCTCCTCAGTAATTTCAGTTTGCTTTGCATAAAATTCAAGTGCCTTGTTGCGGGCAATCAACCCTACAAATACTTGCCCATCAAATAAAAGTTGGCTTACATCCACGCCACCTGTTGCATTAAATTTGGTTCCAAACTGTACAGGTATAAAAGTACCCGGAGCACCTCCTGCAATAACACCTGGCAATAAGCTTGTAGGTATGGTTAAAAAATCCTGAAAAGTACCATTAGCAGTTATTTGAGGATATGCAGACGCTGTAATTTCCCTGTTGGTTTGCCTTTGAACCTGATAATCTAACAATGCATTTTTAACCTGTACATTGTTTTGCTTTGCATAATCAACTGCCTGCTGTACAGTAAAATTATTTACTATTTGAGCCTGCATACTACCTACAAATAAAAACAGCAATATATTTATTATTGATAATTTCATTGATCTACTTTTCATTATTATTAAGCTTTTTAAATCTATCCTGCTGATATTTTACTGCCATTTTATAACCTTTTGGAGATACCATTCCAAACAAAAAATGTAATGTAATTTCCTCTTCTATGGTAGCAAGGTTTTGTTTTACTTTAGTATGAAACTCCGGGTTAAAAGGCAACATCATACTTTCAACTCTAAATCTTGCCATCACATCCACTTTTAAATCTTCCCTGTACAGCTCTTCACTTATTCCTCTTTCTAAATTGGATTTTATTACACCGTACAGGTAATCATTTTTATGTTTAGAAAATTTTTGAAATGCAGCAGGATAATATTTTTGCATATCAAATATTAAAGATGGATTCATGGAGCGAAATATCTCCATAATAAAATCCATCGCAAGAAAAATTTCATGTATCGCATTTTCTGCAATTTTTTTATCCCTATCACAACACTCTTGGTTATGATTAATGAGTGAAGCTATTACATCGTCAACCAGGGAATCCTTATCTGCATAAGATAAATAAATGGTTTTTTTACTTATGCCAAGTCCATTGGCAATATCATCCATACTCACACTCTTTAAACCAAACTGCATAAACAGTTCTTTTGCCTTGTGCTTTATTCTTTCAGCGGTATTTAATATCTCTGCCATAATTTGTGGATGCAAAACTATGGAAACTTTTTATGTAACACAAGTTTCCATGTTAACTTATTATTACCGTTTATCATATTTATTGATAGAAAAATACTTTTAGAGGGCTATGTAAACAATAATTTATCTTTGAAAACTCAATATTATATGTAATGGAAAAACCTTTTGAATACCGAAAATTTCTACAATATTTTTTACAGGGGTTGCTCATATTGGCACCTGTAGCCATCTCTATATATGCACTCATATTTGTAGTAAGCACTATTGATGGCTGGATACCTATTTTTCGTTACAAAGATGAAGTTGGAGTAACACATGTTCAAAATTATGGTCTGGGGTTTATCATTATTTTAGGTAGTATCATACTCATCGGATATTTTAGTTCATTTTTTATAACAGGTCGCATTGTAAGCTTTATGGATAAATTTATGCAGAAAGCTCCCGGCATAAAACATATATATGGTACCACCAGAGATTTTTTTGAAGCATTTGCCGGGGATAAAAAGAAATTTACTCAAAATGTATTAGCCAATATAGATGACAATGATGTGTGGCGAATGGGCTTTATTACAAAAGATGATATGAGCGATTTTGGCTTTGTAGATTATGTAGCAGTTTATATTCCTATGGCATATTCAGTAGCCGGAAATGTTTACATTATACCAAGGGCAAGAATAAAACCAATAACAAATATTACAAGCGCACAAACCATGAAATTTGCCGTGAGCGGAGGACTTACCGATATCTCGGAGGAATGAGCATAATTAGCTAATTTGCTGATGTGCTAATTTGCTAATGGAGGGCTTTCTATTTATGGTAAGTTTAAAATGCTTAAATGAAAAAAATATTATTGCCTGCTACCTTTTTGCTTATTTTATTATTGAGTTACTTTCAATCATTTTGCTGGGGATTTTTTGCCCACCAAAAAATAAATTACTACGCATGTTTTTTATTGCCGCCAGAGATGATGGTTTTGTATAAACCGAATATTGCGTTTTTAGCTGAACATGCGGTTGACCCTGATAAAAGACGCTACGCTGTTAAAGAAGAAGGACCAAGGCATTTTATTGATATTGATTATTATGGTAAATATCCTTTTGATTCATTGCCCCACAAATGGAAAGATGCTGTAGCTAAATTTACGGAAGATACATTGCAAAGTCAAGGAATTGTACCATGGCATATACAAGTTATGTTGGGGAGATTAGAACTTGCTTTCAAAGAAAAAAACTTTAGCAAAATAATGAAAAACAGTGCTGAAATAGGGCACTATATTGCAGACTCACATGTGCCCCTGCATGCTAACAGCAACCATAACGGGCAGCATACAAACCAAAAAGGAATTCATGGTTTTTGGGAAAGTAGAGTGCCGGAATTGTTAGCTGATAAGGAATGGGATTTTATGATTGGTAAAGCTGTTTACATTAAAGACCCCGGTGCTTACATATGGGAGAGAGTGCTTGAAAGTGCAAAAGCAAGTGATAGTGTTTTGAATTTTGAAAGAGAGCTAAGCAAACAATTTTCCGCAGATAAAAAATATTCTTTTGAAGATAGAAAAGGTAAAGTAATTCGCCAATACTCCACAGCATTTTCATTAGCATTTAATAAAAAATTGGATGGTATGATTGAAAGAAGGATGCGATTATCTATACAAAGTATTGCATCTTTTTGGTACACTGCATGGGTAAATGCAGGACAGCCAGATTTAAAAGAGCTTGCCAATAAAAAATTTAGCGAAGCTGATATAAAAGAATTTGAAGAATTGAATATAAAATGGAACAGTGCGGAAAAGATGATTGGAAGGGAGGAATAAATGCAAAACCTTAAATTTGTAAAAAAGAAAAAAATGGCGACTTTAATAAAACTTAAAAAGGCTCCTACTAAATTGGTATCAAAAACTAAAATACATTCCTTGGAAAAAGCACTTGGTGCCATAAAAGAAAAAGGTTTTAGCTTAACAACTAAAAGTAGGAAAGAAATATGGGAAAGGTAATTTTAGATACAGACGTTTTTATTGAGATTTTTAATAACAACATAAAAATATTTGAACTTATAAATGAGGTTATTTTATTTGAAAATATTATTACGACTTCCATAACTGAAGCTGAACTCATTATCAGTGCAAATAATAAAGAAACACAAAAGAAAATTGAAGAATATTTAAGTGACGTAGAAATAATTCCAATAAATAGAGATGCCAATAAAATATTTTCATCACTTATTAAAAAATACCATTTAAGTCACAATATTAAAATTGCAGATTGCCTTATTGCCGCTATTTGTCTTACATATGATTTTACATTGTTTACTTTGAATACAAAAGATTTTCAGTTTATTCCTAATCTCAAATTAATAAGCCACGATATAAAACCAATTAAAATTCCATCTAAATAGATATAAATTATTTAAAAATAAAGATTTACTTATTCTTAGGTAATCAAAATTGCTCTTTCTCCTCCCCTCATAATTTCATACTTTTGCCCGTTCAAAATTATACACCGTGGTTTACAACTTTAATGCAGGTCCATCAATATTACCAAAAGAAGTTTTTGAAGAAGCTGCTGCTGCAGTATTAAATTATAATGAAAGTGGGCTTTCCATTTTGGAGTATGGCCATCGTACGCCTGCATTTGAAACCATCATGCAGGAAGCCAGAGATCTAATGAAGGAGCTGATGAATTTAGACAATAACCATGAAGTATTGTTTTTACATGGTGGTGCATCTACACAATTTATGCAGGTTCCGATGAATTTGTTGGACCTTAAAGAAACTGCTGCATATACTGATACAGGGGTGTGGGCTGCTAAAGCCATCAAAGAAGCAAAGCTATTTGGCAAGCCAGAAATAGTATGTTCATCAAAAGAAAAAAATTATACTTTTTTACCCAAGGATTTTGCAGTGCCAAACGATGCAAAATATTTGCACATTACTACCAACAATACCATTTATGGAACGCAGTGGCAAAAAATTCCTGTTACATCTAACTCATTGGTAGCAGATATGAGCAGCGATATTTTAAGCAGAGATATGGATTTTAATGCCTTTGATTTGATATACGCAGGTGCTCAAAAAAACATTGGCGCAGCAGGCGTAACTGTAGTTGTTGTAAACAAAAATATTTTGGGGAAAGTAAAACGCAATATTCCAACCATGATGGACTACCGCAACCACATCGCCGAAGGAAGTATGCTGAATACCCCGCCGGTATTTGCAGTTTACACCTGCATGCTTACATTGCGTTGGTTAAAAAAACAAGGAGGTGTAAAAGCCATAGAAAAAATAAACAATGAAAAAGCTGCAATGCTATATGCTGAAATAGATAGAAACAGTTTATTTAAAGGAACAGTGGAGAGAGAAGACCGAAGTAAGATGAATGTATGTTTTGTGATGAATGATGCTACAAAGGAGGATGCATTTTTAAAATTTTCAACCGAAAATAATATAATTGGTATTAAAGGGCATAGAAGTGTAGGAGGATTTAGAGCATCTTTATACAACGCACTGCCATTAAGCAGTGTTGACTTTTTAGTAGACTTGATGAAGGAATTTGAAGCAAAAATTTAGTAGAAAAAATATTTTATAAGTATATTTTTTTTTACAAAAGATTAAGAAAACTACTTCTCACTGAATTACTTTCTACATTATTTTACATGACATCAATTTAAAGAATATTAAGTATGATTACAATTTCACCATTTGCAGCATTAAGACCCGAAGTAGCTTTGGCAAAAGAAGTAGCTTCTCGCCCTTATGATGTACTCAATAGCAAAGAAGCAAGATTGGTTGCACAGGGGAATCCAAATACTTTTTTACACATCACCAAAAGTGAAATTGATTTACCTGAAACAATAGATATTCATTCGCCGGAAGTATATGATAAAGCAAAAGAAAACCTTGCTGCGTTTATGAGTAGAAATATTTTATTTACAGAAAATAAACCATGCTATTATATCTATCAATTAACAATGCCCGCCCGTGCAGATATTGGATGGAGTGGCGGATCGCAAACTGGTTTGGTATGCGGTAGTTCTGTTGATGATTATGAAAATGGATTAATAAAAAAACACGAATTTACAAGGCCGGACAAAGAGCTTGATAGAATTACACATATTAAAACAACAGGTGCACAAACAGGTAATGTATTTTTAGCTTACAGAAATGTGCCAGCAATTGATGAACTTATTTCACATTGTATGAGCGAAAAATCTCCTCAATACAGTTTTACTGCTGATGATGATATTCAACATAATATTTGGGTGATAAATGATGAGAAAACTATAGCAGAAATAACGATTTTATTTAAAGAAAATGTTCCTGCTTCTTACATCGCAGATGGACATCATAGGGCGGCATCTGCAGCAAAAGTAAGGCAAGCATTAGAAAATGAAGCTACCCCAAATGCAGATATTTTTTTAACTACACTTTTTCCTGCAGACCAATTGAGCATAATGGATTATAACCGTGTAATAAAAGATTTATACGGGAATAGTCCAGAAGAATTCCTGGAAAAATTGACCACTTCTTTTACACTACAAAAACAAACAGCAGCCTATAGACCAAAGGCAATTCATGAATTTGGATTGTACTTAAATAAACAATGGTACAGCCTTATTGCAAATAAAAATATTATTAAAGAAGATGTACTTGGAATACTTGATATAAACATTTTACAGGAAAATATTTTAACCCCTTTACTCAATATTATTGACCAACGTACAGATGCAAGGATAGACTTTGTTGGCGGAATAAGAGGGTTGGAAGAATTGGAGAAGAAAGTAGATAGTGGTGAAATGGCTATGGCAGTAAGTTTATTTCCTGTAAGTATGGCGCAACTTTTTGCGGTAGCAGACAGTGGTGAAGTAATGCCACCAAAAAGTACCTGGTTTGAGCCTAAACTCAGAGATGGTCTCCTTACACATTTAATTAACTAATAGATGGGCGCTTTTTAAGCGCCCTTTTTTATCTTTACTACATGATGAAAAAAATACTTTGCCTTACAATAATGGCAGCAACATTGGTAACACAAACATTATTTGCACAATCTGCTGAGCAGTTACACGAAACGGCAAAGAGTTTTATGAAACAGGGAGATTACGCAAATGCTATTTTAGTGCTAAACAAAAGTTTACAAAAAGCACCGGAAAACATGGGTGTTGCTAAAGACTTAGCTATGAGTTATTATTTTCAAAAAGATAATGCAAAAGCATTGGAAACAATAAAACCTGTATTAGAGAGTAAAGATGCAGACGACCAAAGTTTTCAAATAGCAGGTAATATTTACAAACAATTGGATCAAACGAATGAATTAGAAAAATTATATAAAAAAGGTATAAAGAAGTTTCCTGAAAGCGGACCATTGTACAACGAGCTGGGAGAAGCCGTTTTTACAAAAAATAAATTAGAAGCTATAAAATATTGGGAAAAGGGTATAGAAATAGACCCAGGTTACAGTAAGAATTATTATAATGCTGCCCGTTATTACTTTTTCACACTTGATAAAGTATGGTCAATAATTTATGGTGAAATGTTTGTAAATATGGAACCAACCGGAAACAAAACTCCTGAGATGAAACAAATTCTTTTAGACTCTTATAAAAAATTATTTACCGAAACAAACCTGGAAAAAAACAACAAAGACAAAAATAGTTTTGTAAAAAATTATTTGGAAGTTATGAACAAACAGGCTGCTATAAGTAATGCCGGAATAAATGCAGAAATACTTACAATGATAAGATCACGGTTTATTATAGATTGGTTTGCTTCAAATTCAAAACCGGCATTTAAGCTGTTTACCATGCACCAACAATTATTAAAAGAAGGAATGTTTGAAGCTTATAACCAATGGCTTTTTGGTGCTACAGAAAATTTAAGTGCATATGAAAACTGGATTAAAACACACGCAAGCGAAAACGCAGCTTTTACAGCATTACAAAAATCGAGAATGTTTAAAGTACCGGCAGACCAATACTATCATTAAAAATATATTTGATGTTTAAACATTAAATATATATGTTTGTAAAAAAAATTTAAAAAATGAAAAAACTACTCTTTTTTGCAACAATTGTTGCAACACTTGCCGCATGCAATGGTAATACTGAGAATAAAGTGGAAACTACAGAAAAACAAACTGCAGCAGTTGCTGAAGGAACAAGCTATGCTGTAGATTCTACATCTACTATTACATGGACAGGCAGCAAACCAACAGGCAAGCACACTGGTACTTTTAAAATTAAAGAAGGCTCTTTAAATGTAAAAGATGGTGCACTTACAGGTGGCATTTTTCTAATAGATATTAATTCTTTAAACAATGAAGATTTAGCTGGCGATGCAGAATCAAAAGGAAAACTGGAAGGACATTTAAAAAGCCCTGATTTTTTTGATGTTGCAAAATACCCAACCGCTAAATTTGAAATTACGGGAGTAGAAGCAAACACAGATTCAACAAAAAAAAGATTTTACCCATATCATTAAAGGAAATTTAACCCTTAAAGACAGCACTAAAAATGTAGCCATACCGGCAAGAGTAACAATAGATGATAAAACAGTAACTGCTAGTGCAGATTTTAGCATTGACAGAACATTATGGGGCATGAATTATAAAGGACCAGGTAACCCACAAGATTGGGTTATTACAAAAGCTGTAGCTTTAAAATTAAATGTAAACGCATCTGTTAAATAATTAACTTAAGTTTTTTTAAGAAGCCATCCTGCAAAGGATGGCTTTTTTTATATAACTTAGTTTTTCCAAAATTAAATGCAGTGAAATTTAAATTACTCTTAGTTATTTTTACTGGTAACATTGCAAAAAGATCAGCTTGTTAAGAAAAAATTTCGCCTAATGAATGAACAATCCAGAATATTTGATTTTATGTATTATCAACAGGAAAAATTTCCTAAAGATGATATGTTTGCTGCCAAAATAGATAATGTATGGCAACCCTTAAGTACAAATGAGGTAGTATCTACCGTAAATAAACTTAGTGCCGGGTTATTAAAAATAGGAATTGGTGGAAATGATATGACAGTGGAAAATCAAGATAAAGTTGCACTTATATCTCGCAACCGCCCTGAATGGATTATGCTTGACCTTGCATGCCAGCAAATTGGAGCTATACTTTGCCCAATATACCCCACTACAAATGTGAATGAGTTGGAGTTTATTTTTAATGATGCAGAAATTAAAATAGCTTTTGTAAGTGGAGATGAAATTTTGCAAAAAGTAAGTGATATAAAAAGTAAAGTGCCATCCCTAATAGATACTTATGATTTTGATAAAGTATCCGGTGTTAAGTACTGGAAAGATTTAGTTGAAAATGTAACTGAAGAAGATCTTAAAAATGTTGAAACAGTAAAAGCATCTATTAAAGCAACCGATTGTGCAACTATCATTTACACATCGGGCACTACGGGATTTCCTAAAGGAGTAATGCTAAGCCACAGAAATATTGTGAGCAATGTAATGAACGGCGTAAAAAGTTTTCCATTCAGTGACAATGCAAATGGCAGATCATTAAGTTTCCTTCCCCTCAATCATATTTTTGAAAGACTGGGTTCGTATATTTTTATGAGCAGTGGGCACTCCATCTATTTTGCGGAAAGTATGGAAATGATTGGAGAAAATTTAAAAGAGGTAAAACCAACAGTATTTTGTACCGTACCTAGGTTGCTTGAAAAAGTGTATGAAAAGATAATGGCAAAAGGTGCAGAACTAACCGGTGTAAAAAAGCAACTTTTCTATTGGGCAGTAGATCTTGCAAATAAATACGATAATTTAAACAGTGGTGGGCTTAGTTATAATCTGCAGTTAGCATTGGCCAATAAACTTATATTTAGTAAATGGAGAGAAGCTCTTGGTGGCAATATTTCCTATATCATTACAGGTGGTGCAGCATGCCAGGTGAGGCTTCTCAGGATTTTTAATGCAGCACGCATTCCCATTTATGAAGGGTATGGTCCTACAGAAAACAGCCCGGTAATTAGTGTAAACCGCAGGGAAAAAGGCGGGATGAAATTCGGAACTGTTGGCCCAGTAATGGTAGGGCAAGAGGTGAAATTATTAGAGGATGGAGAAATTTGTGTAAAAGGACCAAGCGTAATGATGGGTTATTATAAAAGGCCGGAACTTACTGCTGAAACTATAAAAGATGGCTGGTTGCTTACCGGAGATATTGGCGTGTTTGAAGACAATAAATTTTTAAAAATAACCGACCGTAAAAAAGAATTGTTTAAAACCAGTGGTGGAAAATATGTAGCACCTCAACCTATAGAAAATAAGATGAAAGAGTCTCCTTTTGTGGAGCAGTTAATAATTATTGGTGCTGAACAAAAATTTGTAGGTGCACTAATTGTGCCTTCTATGCCAAATTTAAAAGAGTGGATGCGTACACAAGATATTCCATTTACCACAAATGAAGATGCCGTACACAATCCTAAAGTAAGAGGACTCTACAAAGAACTCATAGAATCTTTTAATAAATTTTTTAACCATGTTGAACAGGTTAAAAAATTTGAATTACTGCCTCATGAATGGACCATTGAAAGCGGTGAGCTAACACCAACTTTAAAACTAAAACGAAAAGTGATAATGGAGAAATTTAAGCCAGCTATAGAGAGAATATATCAATAGTATTGTTCGATTATTTCAGGTATTTTTTCAAACTCTTCTGATTTATCAACGAAGCCATGAGAACCTATTTTTTTGCATAAATTTCTATAATATTTAGATGCTTTATTGGTGACCATAATAACTTTTATAACAGGGAAATTTTTACGGATATAGGTAAGCATATCTAAGCCGCTGTCTTTGTCTAAATGAATATCCAATAAAATAATTTGGGGTTGCACTTCGTTAATTAACCTTAGAGCCTCTTCATATTTTGTACAAACAAATATTTCCGATACGCAAGGTATTTCTTTTACCATTTCTCTTAAACGTTCGGTAATAAGTAAAGAATCATCTACAATTAAAACTTTGAAATTGATTTTAATAACCAGGTTTTTAGTTATCCAAATCTAACCTATATGTAGGTTGTAGAATGTAGTATATCCTCTACAACAAGTTGTGTTCCATGGAATACAATGTAAGTTCAGCATTGTTTTTTAAATTCATTTTTGTCATAATGCGGCTTCTGTAAGTACTTACAGTGGTAACACTTAAAAAAAGTGTTTCAGCTATTTCAGATACTGACCTACCTGCAGCCAGCATTTTTAACACATTAAATTCTCTGTCAGATAAAAACTCGTGTAATGGTTTATTGTGATCCTGGTCTAAAGTTGCAGCTAGTTTCTCAGCAACCGATGCAGTAATATATTTTTTGCCAAGCATAACTTTTTTTACAGCAATTACAAGTTCATCGGGCGCCATATCCTTGCTTAAGTAACCCGATGCTCCGGCTTTTAAAACCCTCAATGCGTACTGTTCTTCGGGGTGTATGCTTAAAATAAGTACAGGTAATGTTGGTTGAAGTTGTTTTATTTGTTGAAGTGCATCTAACCCGCTTCTACCAGGCATGCTAAGATCACTTATTACCACATCCCATTCAGATTTTACAACTTGTTTTACAAGATCTTCTGCATCCCCCACTTCTTCTACATATGCACCCGGAAAACCCTCTAAAAGTATTTGCCTTAGTCCTCGTCTTACAACTGTGTGGTCATCTGCCACTAAAATTCTGGTCATATAAAAAAGCATTAAGGATAAACGTTATTTAAAGGTACAGTAATTATTACAGAAGTGCCCTTGCCGGCGTTACCATTTATCTCATAGGTTCCGTTAATTAATTGTATTCTTTCTTTCATTCCCAGTAAGCCCAGTGTTTTTTTATGTACAATTTCCTCTTCGTTAAACCCTACACCATTGTCTTCAATTAATAAGGTCATCGTATCATCATTCAATCTAAAAAATGAAGATACCTGAGTAGCTTTTGAATGTCTTAATACATTGGTTAAGCTTTCCTGAAAAATTCTAAAAATGGCGATGGAAATATCTGGCTTTACAGTTATCTGGCTTACATTGGAATTAAATATTGATTTAATTTCTGACCGCTTTTCAAACTCTTCACTTTGCCACTCCATAGCAGCTATAAGACCAAGATCATCTAATATACTTGGCCGTAACTGTGTAGCAATACGCCTCACCGTTATTACAGTATTATCTATAAGTTTTATTGTATCTTTTATTTTATCATTAACAGTTTTGTCTTCTGATTTTATTTTTTTAGTGAGCCACGAAATATCCATTTTTAAACCGGTAAGTTGTTGCCCTAATTCATCGTGTATTTCTCTTGCCATATGACTTCGTTCATTCTCCCTTATCGTTTCTAAATGCGATGCAAGATCTCGAAGCGCATCATTGGACCGTTGCAAATTTTCTTCCGCATCAAACTTAGCGGTCACATCATTTGCCAAAGAAAGTACGGCAGGTTTTCCTTCATAAATAATATCATGGTTTATTAAATTTACTTTAATAACAGACCCATCTTTTTTCTTGTGTAACCAGATATCCTTATGATTTATAAATTCTTTATTGTCATTATTGGTAGGAGTTTTAGATGTGGACAAAGGAGTAACATTAATATCCGATAGTGTCATTTGTAAAAATTCTTCTTTCGTATAGCCATAAGATAAAAACGCAGCATTGTTTACATCTAAAAAAGTATTATTATGTAGAGAAGAAATCCACATAGGTAAAGGATTGTCGTTAAACAATAAACGGTATTTTTTTTCTGATATACGCAGTGCTTCTTCTACCATTGTTCTTTCTGTAATATCTCTTATTATACGCTGGTACCTACCATCAGATAATTGTTTTGCACTTACTTCTACATTTATAAATTTTCCTCCTTTTCTTTTAATAACGTGTTCAGAAATAACGACTGCGCCTTTCACCATCGAATTAAATTTTAAGGGTTTTTTTATACCACTTTCTTCAAAAAATATGTCATCAGTCGTCATATTGTCCAATTCATTTTTTGAATAACCCATTAATATTGCTGCGCTTTCATTTACCTGTTTAAAATTTCCATCTTCATCTGTTATAATGATACCATCAGATGCCTGTTGAACCAGTGTTCTAAACTTTTGTTCGCTTTCTACCAGTTCTTTTTGTGAATTTACCTTCTCCGAAATATCCAAACCTACCCCCATTATACAATCTTCATTTTCGTATTTTATGTACATACCGGTAAAATAATAAGGAATAAGTTTGCCACTTTTTGTTTTAAAATTTGCTTCCACCATATCACTTCCTATGGCAAATACATTTTCGATTTTGTTTTTAATCAATTCCTGATCTTCCTCTATAAAAAATTCCAATGGATTTAATTTTATTATTTCTTCTGAATTATATCCCGTTACCGTTTCAAAATTTTTGTTCCATCTAAAATACTTTCCCTCTTTTGTAAATAAATAAAATACACCAGGCAAACTATTGATGATAGAATCGGACAATTCTTTTTCCAGAAATAATTTTTTTTCTGATTCTTTGTTGGCCGTAATATCCTGCATGGCGCCCAGCATTCTGTAAGCAATTTTATCTTTATAGAGAATATATGCCCTATCAAAAATAATTTTATACGAGCCATTTTTATTTCGTAATCTAAACTCTTCTGTGAGAAGAGATGCTCGGTTCACAACTGCTTTTTTGAAATTTGCATTCAGTCTTTCTCTATCTTCAGGATGTACTCTATCAATAAAATATTCGTAATTTATTTCACTATCTTCTTCAATATCCATTAATCTAGAAAAGCTTTCATTACCTTTCAAAATATCATTTTCAATATTCCAATCCCAAAGTCCATCATTAGTAGCTTTTGCTACCAACTCAAATCGCTCATTAGAAAATTTTAATGATTCATCAGAAATCCTCAGTTTTTGACTTGCAATTTTTCTATCAGTAATATCTATAATGGTACCTATTATAGCATCCTCTCCATTATATTTTGTAAGGGTACCATATACCTCGCCATACAAGATTTTTCCATCTTTGTGTTTTCCTTTAAATTCATAATGATGCGATGATATTTTATTATTTGCATAAGCCTCTACTTTTTCTGAAACCATATGTTTAAACTCATCATCCAACAAATTAAGAGAATCAAAATTATTATACAGTTCTTCTTGTGCGTATCCAAAAATTTCAGCAAAGCGGGGATTTACATACAATAATTTATAGCCCTGCCGTATATATACACCTACCATCGATTGCTCCACCATGCCTCTAAATTTGGCCTCGGTGTTTATAAGTTCTATTTGTGTAAGCATATCCTTGGTAACATCTTTTACCAAGCACAGCATACCTGTAATATTGCCATTCTCATTTCTTAAAATAGAATTATACCATTCACAATAAATAATTTTCCCACTTTTAGTAACGTTTCTGTTTTTTACAACATTATTAGTGATAGCATTTGTGTTTCCAAATATTAAAGCATCTTTTGCTATTTGTATATCATCAGGATAAATGGTCTTTTCCATTTTAAAACCTGTTCCAATAACCTCTTGCGCCGTCCACTCAAAAATTTCTGTGGCTTTCTTACTCCATTGCAGAATATTCATTTCACTATCAAACTCTATCGTAGCCAATGGGGTATTGCTAATATGAAAATTTAATTTTTCGTGCGCTTTTTTTAGCTCAATTTCTGACTTCTTCTTATCAGTTATTTCATGATAATAAACCGAAATACCATCTTTTGCCGGGTAGATCAAATCTGAAAACCATTTGTCTTCTTTATTAAAATAAAGTTCACACCTTTGTGGCTCCTGTGTAGATTTTGCTTTTAACAATGCTTCATAAAAGGGTTCATTCACCATGTCAGGATAAAGTTCCAACATATTTTTTCCTAAAATTTCATCTTGATTAACACCGTGTAATTCTAAGGCTCTTTTATTTAGATAAGTATAGTTCCAATCATTATCTAAAGCAATAAAAGCATCAGCAATTCTTTCGTAAAAGAAATTTAATTCTGCTGCTTTTACATTAACCTGCTCCTGCAAATTTTCTGAAAGCATTTTTAATCTTTCCTGAAGTTTTACTCTTTCTGTAATGTTTCTTACCACAGATATACTGCCGGTAATTTTATCATTGTTATTTTTTATAAGCGTTTGTCCTACTTCTACATGTATCAATGATCCGTCTTTATGAAAATGTATGGATTCTGTTTTAGAATTTTGATGCTGCAAAAAATTATTTTCATTTGAGTTAAATAATTCTACAATGTTTTTCCCTTTTGCTTCTGCTTCGCTGTATCCGTAAAGCTCTTCAGCATAACTGTTCCAATCCGTTACCTTCCATTTATTATCTGTAGTAATTATTGCATCAGATATATTATTTAGCAAGGTTGAATTATAGGCAAGAATTTTGTTTAAATGTTGCGAGGTATTGATGTCTTTCTTAAGATACAAAAACACCAAAATAATACATATCAAAAAAAGCAGTCCTAATAGTATTAATAACCTGGTAAGGTTTTTTGTATAACTCTCTCTTTCCTCCGCTAAATTCTGTAAATAAGCTATCCCATTCTTTTGAACATTATTTGTTTCAAAAATGATGAATTTTAAATAGCTGTTGCTTATACTGTCGTAATAAAAAATATTGGATGAATCATTTTCTAAAAATCTTTTTATTTCAACAGCTTTATTGGCGCTTAAAATTTTTTTATTAACTGTGTTGGAAAGTTTTAAAATGTTTTCTTTTTCAAAATTATTTTTTATAGACAATTGTAACAGCTCATTGTTTTCCTGTCTTAAAACATTGGTAGCTTTTTGGTAATCATTAAAAAAAGTATTTTGTCCGGTTTTTAAAAAGTCATGTTTATTGTCATCAAAAATCTTGGAGTTTAATTGAATGCCTTCAAGGTTTTTTAAGAGGCTAAGCATTCTCGTCTCTTTTCGAGATTCAACAACCGTTTTCCGCATATTGAAATAAATGCCTCCCAATACTATAATGAAGAAAACCATTGCCAATAGTAGCGTATATTTAATCTTATTTGATATACCAATTTCATTCATTACTGTTATAATTTGGTGCTAAATGAGCGAATTTTTTAGAATTTTAAACTTTTGATTACCAATAGGAAGACTATAAAAATAATTTAATTAAACCATATTGTATTCTATGATGCTGCTATATTTTCATAGATTTGTCCATTACAATTAAATAGTAGAACCAAAATAAACTAAACAAAGATGAAAAGATTTTTACTAATAGATGATCATACTGTAGTAAGGTCTGGCATAAAAGTATTGTTGACAGACATCTACAAAGATGTTGATATAAAAGAAGCTCAAGATGGTGAAAGCGCATTGATGATTTTACAGGAAAATAATTTTGACCTTGTAACATTAGACATTCAAATGCCTAACACAGATACTTATGCATTAATGGAACTGATAAAAAGAAAATATCCTTTAATAAAAGTGTTGGTTTTTTCTATGAGTCCGGAAAGTATTTATGCCGTTAGGTTCATACGTGCTGGCGCAAAAGGCTTTATCAGTAAAGATGCACCATTAGAAGAAATTAAAACAGCTATTGATAGAGTTTTACACGATAAAAAATACTTTAGTGAAAATTTAATTGATCTATTAGCAGAAGGAAACAATGCAACCACTCACAGCAATCCTTTTAATATGCTTTCGGCAAGAGAATTTGAAATTGTATCCATGCTGCTCAACGGTAAAACAATAAGTACTATTGCTGCAGATTTATCTCTCAGCTTATCAACCGTTGGTACTCATAAAGGAAGAATTTTTAATAAATTAAAAGTTACAAATCTGCTCGAACTCAAAGCACTTTCCAGCTCCTACGATTTAAAATAAACAGGTGAAAACTGTTGTATAAAATGGATAAAATAAGAACAGTTAATGTTACCAGATATGTTACAACACTAAGAGAGGGAGGTTCTATGCCTGCCATTGCAGCGGCGGACGATGAGTTTTTGTATGCATTAAAATTTAGAGGTGCCGGGCAAGGGGCAAAAGCTTTAATTGCAGAATTAATAAGCGGCGAAATTGCAAGACAGTTACAATTAAAAATACCCGAAATAGTTTTTGCACAATTAGATGAAGCCTTTGGGAGAACAGAACCCGATGAAGAAATACAAGATCTCTTACGGGCGAGTGAAGGATTAAATATTGCATTGCACTACTTATCCGGCGCCATTACTTACGACCCTGCTGTACTTATTGTAGAGGCTGAACTTGCATCAAAAATAGTGTGGCTCGATTGTTTTATAACCAATGTAGATCGCACTGCACGAAATACCAACATGTTATTGTGGCAAAAAGAACTGTGGTTGATAGACCATGGTGCTTCTTTATATTTTCACCACTCGTGGGACAATGCATTGGCTCAGGCCACCCGTCCTTTTGTACACGTAAAGGACCATGTTTTACTAAAGCAGGCAAGTGAATTAAAAAAAATAGATGGACTGTTTAATGCTGCATTAACACCCGCAATAATTAAAGATATTGTAGCGCTTGTGCCTGATGAATGGTTGCTTATTGATGCACCATTTACAACTGTTGAAGAACACAGGAAAGCCTATGAAGACTTTTTAATAACAAGATTAGCCCATACAGAAATTTTTGTAAACGAAGCCATTAATGCAAGAGAAAAACTTATATGAATATGCTGTCATTAGAATTATGCCTAGGGTTGAAAGAGAAGAATTTTTAAACGTAGGTGTAGTTTTATATTGTACCGGTAAAAAGTATTTACAGGCAAAATATGTGCTTGCATCAGATCGTGTACTTTCATTTTGCAATACCTGCGATGTAGAAGAAATAGAATCTTATTTAAAAGCTTTTCAACAAATAGCTGCAGGTGTAAAGGATGCAGGGCCCATCAGTCAACTTACACCAGCAGCGAGATTTCGATGGCTTACCGCTACACGCAGCACAGTAGTGCAAACATCTAAAGTTCACCCCGGCATGTGTGTAGAACCTGCTGCAATGCTGGAGAAATTATTTAATGACCTTGTAGGATAATAATACAGAATTATTTAATTATCAATATTTTTGAATTTCTTTACCCTTAATAGAAAATTGAACTCAAGATTGTTGAGGTAAATTTTCTGCAAAAACCATACAATTGTACGCAGTAATATGAATCTTAAAGATCTTGCTAAAGAATTAAATTTATCCATTTCATCTGTATCCAGAGCATTAAGGGACAGTAAAGAAATAAGCATAGCCACCAAAAAAAAAGTAATGGCGAAGGCGAAAGAATTAAACTATCATCCCAACCCATTTGCAAGTAATTTACGCAGACAAAAAAGCAAAACCATTGCAGTAGTAATACCGGAAATTGCTAATAACTTTTTTTCACTTGCCATTAATGGCGCAGAATCTTATGCACAAAAAAAAGGATTTCATGTATTAATTTATCAAACACATGATGATGTACAACAGGAAATTTCTATAGCCAAGCATTTACAAAACGGTAGGGTTGATGGTGTACTCATTTCATTGTCCAGCCAAACAAATGATACCACACATTTTAAAGATTTAAAAAACAGAGGTGTGCCGCTGGTTTTTTTTGACAGGGTTGCAGAAAACATTGATGCACCCAAAATAACTACCAACGATTATGAAAGTGGATACAATGCTGCAGAACATTTAATAGAAAACGGTTGCAGAAAAATTGCTTTCTTATCAATTTCCAATCACCTTTCAATTGCCAACAATAGAATGAAGGGTTATTTAGATGCATTACAAAACCACGGTATTGAAAAGGATAAAAGTTATATTATAAACTGCGATACAGACAAAGAGAAAAACAAAACGCTGATAAAAAATTTATTGCAGCGTGCAGACAGGCCCGATGCCATTTTTGCGTGTGTGGAAGAACTGGCTGTTTCTACTTATATCATTTGCGAAGAGTTAAAAATTAATATTCCGAATGATTTAAAAATTATAAGTTTTTCCAACCTGCAAACTGCCGCTATCTTAAACCCTGCATTAACTACCATTACACAACCTGCTTATGAAATTGGCAGTGAAGCAGCTTCTGTTTTATTTAAACTGTTAGACAATAAAGAAGTGATTTTACCTTCAAAAGAAATTGTATTAAACTCTACTTTGATAGTGAGAAAATCTACCATGGGCAAATGATATGGAATATTTGTATTTTAAGTTTTATCATTTCCAAAATTTCCATTCCAATTTGCCATTTATAAAATGTAATACCAGGCATTTTTCTTAATTATGATCGAAGCCCACAAATCATAATCGATTTTTCTTATATTTAATCTCAATCCTACCGCTGTGTACATCATCCTTAAAAAAGTATTATGAGCACAAAACTTTTTTTTTCAGCATGCCTTGTTGTTATGTTATTACTGGCAGGTTTCAGGTATTCCATAAAAAAGCAACAACCCCAAATTATCTCCAGAGAAGAAGTGTATAAACACCGGCTTGCCATTCAATGCTCGCCTGACTGGACGCAACTGAATGCCGACAGCCTTGCCAACGGCATAGGCGTATTACCCGGCTGGGGTAGTTACCGGTGGGATATCAACACATCGGCCGACAGTGCTCGTTATTATTTTAACCAAGGCATCAATATGTATTATGCCTTTCACATTATAGAAGCCATGGCTTCTTTTAAAAAAGCGGAACGTTTTGATGATAAGAATGCCATGATTTATTGGGCACAGGCATTGGCTTATGGTCCCAATATCAACGACTTTGAATATACCGCCTCATCCGATGCTTTTGCTGCAGCCCAAAAAGCACTCTCGTTGCAGGACAATTGTACGCCAAAAGAAAAAGCATTGATTACTGCAATGGCTTTTCGTTACACCGCAGACACTACAGTGAGCAGGCGATCCCTCAATCAACTTTATTTACAAGCCATGAAGAATACATTTCTCGCCTTTGGGCAGGATGCTGATGTGTGTACTTTATATGCAGATGCAATAATGGTGCAACACCCCTGGGATTATTGGAAACACAACGGCGACCCACAACCATGGACGCCAGAACTCGTGACCGTACTGGAAAGCGCCATCAAAATAAACAGCAACCATCCCGGTGCCAATCACTATTATATTCATGCTGTAGAAGCATCCAAGAATTCAAAAAGAGCCATGCCGAGTGCAGACAAACTTGGCAAATTAATGCCCGGTGTTTCGCACATGATACACATGCCGTCTCACATTTACATACGCAATGGCGAGTATGCAAAAGGTATTAAGGTAAATGAGATGGGCGTAAAAGGTTATGATAATTACCTTGCCTTGTACCCCGCAGTACAAAATAATGCAGGTCTTTACCTTGTGCATAATTTGCACATGCAAACCAATTGCGCCATGATGAAAGCTAATTATAAATACAGCAATAATTCGGCGATTGCAACTCGTAAAAGTGTAGATACAAATTACCTTTCTATGCCTGCACCCGGCGGCACTTACATGCAATACCTCTACATGACGCCTTTTTTTAATAATGTTCGCTTTAGTAAATGGGATGCTATTTTAAATGATGCGGTAGTGAATGAACAACATGTTTATGCATCAACATTATGGCATTGGGCAAGGGGAATGGCTTTTGCTGGAAAAAATAAGTTTAACGAGGCAGAAATTGAATTAAAAATTGTGAAGGAAAAAATGCAACTGCCAGATATGTTGGTGGTGTTGGCACCATACAATGCACCTTCGGATGCAGCTAAAGTAGGCGTAAAAATATTGGAGGGAATAATAGCCGCAAAGCAAAATGACTTTACCAAAGCTATCCGCTTATTAAATGAAGGCGTGGCATTGGAAGATGCAATGATTTACAACGAACCTAAAGATTGGTTACTTCCTGTAAGAGAATATTTGGGCACCGTTTTATTAAGAGCCGGCAATGCAACAAAAGCTGCAGTTGTATTTGAAGAAGACCTAAAAGAAAACCCCAATAACCATTGGTCGTTGTATGGCTTGTACCAGGCTTTACAGCAACAGAAAAAAACTGCCGCCGCTAAGGCAATAAAAAAACAGTTTGATGTTGCCTTTGCAGATGCAGATATAAGGCCGGGGGTGCTGTTGTTTTAAAAAGGTCGTAAGCAACAGCCTCGGCGCATGTGTGATAAAATGAACTTCAATTATCGTTAGCATAGGTATCAACGGAGGCGACCCATGACCTCTGCATTTACCTGCCCTTATTTTTCCTGTAGCAATACTACTTTTCCATCCATGGTAGCTGCAACAATATTTTTGTTGTCAATCACCTGTACGGTATTTACCATTGAATTATCGATCTTGTACACCCACCTTGTTTTTTGTAACGCCGCATCAATTGCATACACTACACCACTCCTTGTACCAAAAAAAATGATCCCATTCTTTTCCAGGAGCATGCTTGGTGCGTGTTCGTAGCCATAACCAACATTCATCTTCCATGCAACCTCGGGCATAACTGCATTGGTTGTAAATGCAACCACCGTATCATTCATTGTTTTTCCATAAACATATTTTCCATCTTCTGAAATACCAATTGATTCTCTAACGGTTGAAGCGTTGTCTCGCCACAACGTTTTGCCACTGTTCATATCGATCGCCGTAATATACCTGTCTGGTGCAACTATATAAATGACATTGTTGTGTATAACCGGTATGCAGGATGCAGGCGAATAATTTGTAACAGTTGAACCATTGTTCCATTTCCAGTTTATCAAGCCTGTATTTTTATTAAGCGCATATAAATAAGTATCCCAGGCGCCAAATATTACGGCATCTTTATACAAAACCGGTGTGCTTACTACAGGGCCATTCAAGCCATTAAATACCCATTTTTCTTTTCCCGATTTTAAATCAATTGCCCGAAAGCGGTGATCACTTGCACCAATATAAACGACATTGCTGTCAATAACAGGAGAGCCCAATACCGCTGCATTTGCCTTCAATTTCCACTGCAGTTTTCCGTTCATATTCAAACAATAAACATAGCCGTCAGTAGAGCCAAAAACAATGTTATTTTCTGCAATGGCAGGAGAAGAATAAATAGCAGCACTGGTTTGAAAACTCCATGTTGGTTTACCGTTACGTAATGACAAGGCAACCATTTTTCCCTGTTGGTTGCCAAATATTACCAAGCCATTTTTTACAGCGGGGGTTGAAATAACGTTTGCTTCAGAAGCATGCCTCCATTTAACTTTTATATTCGAAAAAGAATTGTTGATGGCAAAATCCGGTGTGGGATATTTTTTACCATCATTGTAATTGTGCTTTGCTGTTGTCACAGCCGTCCACTGTTTGGTGGCGCCCGTAACAGGGTTCGCTTCATTAAATAACAGAGAGTCAGCTCTTACTTGCACTATATTATATCCACCAACTTCTTTCTTTGCACGAAGGTTTGATCGGCCCATCACGCCGGGGATGTCTTCAAAATTTAGAGCCTTGTTGCTATGTCCGTGCCCGCACATAAAAAGTATTGTATTCTTCTTTTTAAAAAGATCAATCACTTCATACCAGTTGTCCATCTGGTTATCCATCGGATAATGATTTAAAAAGACAACCGGCATATTTGCAGCGGTTGTATCCAAAATATTTTCCATCCACGTCATGGCATCTTTAGGAATATGCCCGTCACTCATTCTTACATAAGGACCAGAAGCGCAGGCGATAAAGCGGATACCATTATGATCAAAATGGAAGCGGTCGCTGCCAAAAGTACTGATGAAACTTTCACCGCCGCTTTCACTCCAGCCATCATCATGGTTGCCGGGAATAATAAACCACTTGGTCTGTAAGCCATCCAATATTTTTTTCGCTTTTGCTAATTGCTCATTTGTACCAAGCTCCGTAATGTCGCCCGTTAACACAACAAAATCCAGCTCCGCTCTTTTATTAATATCCTGTACCGTACGTATCAGGTCTTCTTCTGCTTTGCCATCTGGTGAACCAATATGAGTGTCAGAAATAAATGCAAATTGGAACGGTTTAATTTGTGCATAGCAGATATGTTGAAACAGGCAAAACGTACTGATCAAAATAATTTTATTCATCTTGAAAGATAAAAAATTCCTGTTTGAAATAGTAGAAAATTCTGCCGGCAGCATAATGCTGTAATCTGAAATAGGTTTAGAAAGCGTAAACCAAGCAGCGGTGAAGATTTTTGCGAAGAACAACTTGGGTAAAGGGAAATAATACTGGCGGCACAGAGACGCCGGGCGGCTGAAAAAAGTTGTCATAGCTTCACAGATAGGCACAAATTTTTGCTGCATATCAGATCGCTGCGCATCAATGTCATTTAGTTAAGGAAATGAGCTGTCAGGTTGAGCCTGTCGAAACCGGGTTTTAAGGTTTTTATAAAGGCACCGACTTCGACAAGCTCAGTCTGACAATCCTTAACTAAATGACATTCGGCTGCGCATGTGGGGGTGAAGGGAGATAATGAGTAAATACTCATCTTTATTAAAAAGCCGTAGAGCGCTTCGCTTAACTCTACGGATAGTGGGTGCGTGTGCGTGATAGGCTGAACTTTAATTATTGTTAGCATGGGCACCAACGGAGGCGAACGAGCGCTAATCTTCTTCTGTTATAAAAGTACCATCCTCAGCAAACTCAGCTTCTACAGATGTACCATTAAATTTAAACGCTGCTTCATAAATGGTTTTATCTGACTTCTTTTCTGTTTTCCATTTCACATCTGTAGCGCCTGGGTATTTTGTATTAAATGATTGCATGGCAGCGGCGGGAACTGCATCCGCATCGATTGTTGAATTGGTACAACCTGCAACAAAACCAATGACTACAATCAAAAGACAAAAAATATTCTTTTTCATACTGAAAGTTTTAAATGATGAATACTCAAATATAATAAAAGACCAGCTTTACCATAGCTCCTTAATTTTATTTAAAGTTAGTACCCATTCCGTATATGAGGCGTTACATAGAAAAATGTTAGTGCTGTGATGCTGTTGGTCGGAGATTAGACCGGCACCGACCCATGGCGGCTAAAAAAATTATAAGCTCAGCACTTTTATGGCCGCCACTACTCTACTAGTAGGGTTTTTGTGAAGTTTAAGGTAGGCGGAAAGAATTCTTTATACACCGCACAGATACGCCACTCACAAAGCTCTGCTGCATATCCTCGCTAGAAATCTGCGCTAATAGGGGGCGAGAGAGCAGCTAAGAAAACTTAAAATTAGGATTTTCGAGATTTAGAACTGTCTTTAATAGTGTTTCGCAATCCATCTCTGTCAACCAACCTTGTTCCCGAGGAGATACTCGCCATTGAGAACCAAGTGTTGTAACCATCGCTTCCTGTCTACCATCAATATATATATCGTATCTACCTGAAAGTTCAAAAGGAGTTTCAAGAAGAATTGTCTTTACAGGTTTACTTAATTCAGCAACTAGCAATGTTTGAATTGGCTTCATAAACAGTATTTATATATCCTTTTAACAAATCATAAGCCACCCATATTTTTAAGACAAAATGGCAATATAGGCGTGGTATAACTGGGATATAGTTATCTGGCGACACAAACCACTAATTAGATATTTTGCAAAAAAGCGGGCGGAAGATTTTGCAAAGACCAACCGAAGGTAGAGGGAGGCCATTGTTTGATTAATGTTTTATAATAGCGCCGCACAGAAAGCCAACTCACAAAGGCCACGCATCATTTCTGCGCCAGATCTCTCCGCTATTAGGGGCGAACGAGGTTTCATTCTTACTGATTAACAAGTTCCGTTATATAGCGATTAAATCTTGTTCCATTTACAGAGTAATAATAGTCGTGTATATCACGACTAAACTTTGAATACGAATTATCATTAAAGGTTTCAGGATAATATGAGCCATTTATTTTTTTCTTATACCAATCAATATATGTTAATTGTTTATTCAGCCCGTTTAGACTTTGTAAGAACTTTTTAATGTGCCTTATATTTTTGTCATTTGATTTTACCAGTTCCAGTATTTGTCCTGCTTTAATCTTCTTATCTTTATATTTATAACGTATTCTAAAAACGTTCAAATTACCTAAGTTATATCTTTCTAAATTTGGCGGATTATTTCCATTAATTTTTGCATATAGGGCTGTTCCTTGCTGTTCTAGTATTTTAATTTCAATATTTAAAACATCGTTTGAAGGTGTTAGCCCAATTGGGATAAATTTTATTTTGTATTCATACCCTTGTTCATAAGGGTTTAAGTGATGTATAGCTGTGAATTGTGTTGTGCCTTTGTTTGTAACATTGCATGTGTAATCGCTTGGGACAAGATTGAAAAAACAGTAGGATAAAAGTGGAAAGGTTGCTTTGTCATAAAAATGGTCTAATTGATTAGATTCAACAGGTTCATCATAGTCATTAGTTATATGCAATGCTTCTTTTTTATTACAGTATGGGCAAGCTTTCACGAATTCATTTGCCCTAAAAAATTCTCTTATTGGAATAGAAATGTCATTGTTGAATCTTTGGTAATCAAAAGCTAATTTAATAATGCTAATATCTGAATCTGTATTTAGAAAATTATCATTAAGAATTATCTCATTTAAATTCATTAATTCGTTCGCTTCACAAATGAGTAATTCTGCGAGCTTTATTTTATTGTTTGCAAGCATATCACTGCAAAAATCAAGAAGTCCTTGGAGATTAATGTTGCCTAAAGTATTTGGATTTGCCACATAATTTGCTATTGCGTTTGTGTAACCAATTTGACCATTAGGTATGTTAAAATCATCTCCAACAATAGAGATTATATCTCTCGTAATTACTCGAAAGCTAACTATATCACCATCGCTATAATCAATAACACCTCCGTTTAAATGCGAAAGTGATTTTTGTAAAATTGAAAGTCTAGATGCAACTCTTTCAAGAACTGCATCTAAGTAATCCTGCTTTTTTTGTTCGAGATTATTTATTTGAATCTTTATCATTCAATTTCTTAAATTGTTCTATACTAGTCTTTAAAAAAGTATCACCAATTAGTTTCAACATTAATTTGTCGTCTTTAGAGACTTTATCTGTTTTAATCTTTTCTATTAATTGCATTATTCGTCTATCCGCCAAGTTGCCTATTAAAGTGCCTGTTAAGAAAAAATTATCGGAAAGTAAATCATGGATGTTAGCTCCGAACGATTGTTTCTTTTTCTTGACTAACTTACTCTTACCAGTTTTCTTATCTATCGTTAACAAAGTTGTGTTTTGTATTGGTATATCAGACAAAATGAATGGCGAATGAGTTAAAAACAAAATATTAATGTTTTTAATGTATTTAAAA
>JANPIF010000436.1:0-6070 GCA_031424845.1 Ferruginibacter sp. | reverse complement strand
GCCGCACAAAAATTATTGGCGTAAAATTTTTAGCTTCTATTATTTATACAGTTGCCTTGTTGGTTTTTATGGCTTTGCTTGCATTGTTTTTAAGCATGGCAATTTTTGGTGTAGATGATTTACTGGTTTTTAGAGCAAAGGGCGATGAATCTCAAATTTTGCAGATCCTAAAAGATGATATTATGTGGCGCTACTTTGCAGCTTTCGCTTATGCAGCCGTTGCACTTACGGTTATTGCTGCGTTGGCATTATTTTTATCGGTATTTGCAGAAAATTCTATTGGCCCAATTGTAGCAACTGTGTGTATTGTAATTGTATGTACAATTATTTCAAATTTAAATATTCCTATCATTGATAAAAATGTAAAGCCATGGCTCTTTACATCGTACTTGGTAGGTTGGAAAGGATTTTTTTACATAGCAATAGATGAAGACAATGTCCCCATAAAAGGCAGTATGGAAAACTGGCCATCTATACGAAACAGTCTGTATATTTTGTTGGCACACATTGGTGTTTTGTTTGGTGGAGCGGTTTGGTTTTTTAGAAGAAAAGATATTCTGACTTAAAAAGCTAGGCTAATAATTTTTTTGAAAAAAAATTATTAGCCTAGCAAGAACAGCAGCAATATTGAGCTTCGGTGGCGTCGCACATTTCATCTTTAGTTAAATATTAAGCATTACTGAATTAAAACTTTGGTCCGTGTAAATCCGTTTAAATCTTTGAGAAAAACTTTTTTATTCAATAAAAAAAATTATGAAAACAACCTCAATCATATTCCTTCTATTTTGTAACATACAAGCATCTGCGCAGCAAGATATAAATGTACTTTTAGCAAAAGCAAAAGCCACCATCGAATCTGTAAACGATTACAAAGCCAGTGGCAGAATGAAAACAAATGTGGCTTTTTTAAAAGTGCCCATTGCCAATGTAAGTGTGTATTTTAAAAAGCCCAATAAGCTAAAAGTAAAAAGCGAAAAAGGAATTTCATTTATACCAAAAGGTGCAGTAAGTATAAACCTTACCAACCTTACCGGCACCAATAAATTTACTGTAATAGATGCCGGTACCGATAAAATAAATGGCAAAATAGTAAGGGTGGCAAAGCTTTTACCAGAAGACGATAACAGCGATGTTGTTTTAAGCACAGTTTATATAGATGAAGCAAATAATCTTATAAAAAAAGCAAAAACCACCACTAAAGATAATGGTACTTATGAGTTGGAAATGACTTACGGAAAGTATGCAGCTTTTGGCTTGCCAGACAAAATTATTTTTTCTTTTAATGCAAAAGATTACAAATTACCAAAAGGCATCACCTTCGATTTTGATGATGGTGCAGCACCAGCTCCCACTGATAAATTGAAAGGAAAAAAAGGAAGAGCGGAAATTACCTTTAGCAATTATATAGTCAATAAAGGAGTGGATGATAAACTGTTAAAGTAGTAGTTTATATGCTGGCAATAAATATTAATTTACTCAATTCCCCTTCCAACACTTTTTTTAATTCACCCACATTCACTTCACCAATTCTATAAAAATAATTACCGGCTTCGTAGCTTTCCTGCAAGTTGGTCAATGCAATTTTTTCTAAGTTTGTTTTATCATTGCTACTTATGAAAACTTTTATAAAAACATCATTTGTAAATAAAAGTTGCGCTTCTTGTTTCAACTTTTTATTATCATACACATAGCCATAGGATAAGGCTGATATATCTGATAATACTGCTGCTCCCGTAGGATGACTGCCTGCACCACGTCCCATAAAAAATTGTTCTCCTGAAATTAAACCTTCTACCAATACCCCATTAAATTCATTGTCAACTTTAGAAAGATGATTTTGAGAAGTAACAAATTTTGGAAGAATGTATGCAGCTAATTTACCGTCAGCTATTTTTTTTATTATAGGTACCAATTTAATGCTGTAACCATTTTCTTTTGCATACAAAATATCGTTTGGTTGCAATGTTGTAATCCCAAAACGTAGCAATTCTTCATGCTTTAAAATCACCCCAAATGCATGCAGAGCTACAATAATGGTTTTGTACATGGCATCAAACCCTTCCACATCATTCGTTGGGTCAGTCTCTGCAAAACCTTTGTTCTGAGCATTTTTTAATGCATCTACATAGGAAAGACCGTCATTAATTGTTTTAGTAAGAATGTAATTTGTTGTACCGTTGAAAATGCCAGAAACACTTTCCAGTTCTTCGTTGTCAAAATATTCTTCCAGTGTTCTAATGATAGGAATACTGCCACAGGCACTCGCTTCATACAACAAAGAGACATTGTATTCATTTTTTAATGCGATAAGTTCCTCCATATGAAGACCAAGCATTTTTTTATTTGCTGTTACTACATGCTTACCTTTTTTTATGGCAGCCCTGACAATACTAAATGCTTCCTCTGCATCGTCTATCAGTTCAACTACTACATTGATGTCGGCATCTTCTAAAATATCGTTCTTATCGAAAGAAAAGTATTTTGCATCAAGTGATCGTTCTTTGTTTTTATCTTTTACAACAATTTTTTTAATGGTAGTTGTAAAACCTGTACTGTTCTCTATGGCAAAATATAATCCCTGTCCCACACATCCAAAACCAAAAATCCCAATATTTAATTGTTGCATTATTTGCTGTTAATAAAGTTTAAAATCAATTCATTTATTTTTTCACCTTCCGTTAAAAAACCATCATGTCCGAAAGGAGATTCAATCAATTCCAATTTTGCATCTGTAATATTTTCAAAAAGAAAAATTTGTTCTTCTACGGGGAATAGTATGTCGGTTGTTATTCCAATAATCAACGTTTTAGCGGTAATTTTTTTTAGTGCATCAATTACCGAAATCCTTTTACGGCCTACGTTGTGCGCATCCATTGATTTGCTTAAAAAATAATAGCTGAATGCATTGAAACGAGTCGCCAATTTTTCCCCTTGATATCGCTGGTAACTTTCACTTTTGAAATTCTCTAATTTTTCAACATCATTATCTGTCTGGCTATTATGATAAGTGTCGTAATGCCGGTAAGAAAGCAATGCAATACTTCTGGCAACTTTCATACCCTCCAAACCTGCAGATGCATCCTTGCTTTTCCATGTACTGTCCTGCTCAATTGCCAACCGTTGTGATGCATTATATGCAATGCCCCAAGGTGAGTGCTTTGCATTTGTCGCAAGTGGAACAATCACGTCAAAAAGTTCAGGCTCCATAATCGCCCATTCCAACAATTGTTGTCCACCCATACTTCCGCCCATACCTATGGCAATTTTTTTAATGCCTAAATTATCTTTCAATAATTTATAGGCGTTTGCCATATCTCTTGTAGTAAAGAAGGGGAATGTATGATAGTAAGATTCTAAAGAAGGGTTAGTACTCAAAGGACCGATGCTGCCATAGCAACTGCCAGGCATATTTACACAAATAACAAAATATTTTTCAGGATCGACCACTTTATCTTTCCCAACCAAGTTAGGCCACCACTCAATTACATTGCTGTTTGCAGTAAGTGCATGAAACACCCAAAGCACATTTGTTTTCTCAGCATTCAATGTGCCCATAGTTGTGTATGCAAGTTGAAATCCGGCTAACGTTACACCGGATTCCAACTCGAATACACCTTCAAAAATAAACTTTCGTTGTTCAATAATTTCTTCCATAAGTCTTACCCAAACAAATTTGAAACCGTATAATTAATTTGCGTAACGGCTGATATATTATCGCTTATCGGGCATCTTGCTTTTGCTTTATTAATAATTGTATTGATTGTTTCTTCAGTTGCATCAGCTTCTAAATTAATATGGATATTTATCTGCTGAAATCCTGAGCGGTTAAACCCCGGAAGCCCTACAAACTTCGCAGGGTCTAGGTCTCCTTCAATATCAATTTTTAAATTATTGATTGTTACATTATGCTCTTTCGCTTCTAAGTGCAACACAATATTTAAACAACCTGCCAAGCTTCCCAATAAATATTCAACCGGGTTTGGTGCTTCATTCGTTCCTCCTAAAGACCCTGGTTCATCTATAACAAACGAAAAACTTCTGGCTTTTGCTTCAAATTTTGTAGCTGTTTTACTTTCG
Source organism: Ferruginibacter sp. (assembly GCA_031424845.1). GTDB lineage: Bacteria > Bacteroidota > Bacteroidia > Chitinophagales > Chitinophagaceae > Ferruginibacter. The sequence goes on along the minus strand of JANPIF010000436.1, from coordinate 1,993 downwards.
CCTTTTATGGCAAATTTTACGATTGACATTTGTTATATTTTAAAGTTTTATAATTATTTACTTGCTTCAAGTGCTTGTGATATATCTGCAATGATATCATCAATGTGTTCAATACCCGTAGATATGCGAACCATGCCTGGCGTAACTCCACTGCGCTTTTGCTCTTCTTCACTCAATTGCTCGTGCGTAGTAGACGCAGGATGTATAGCAAGTGTTTTTGAATCGCCCACATTGGCAACATGGCTTACCAGTTGCAGTGCATTTATAAACTTAGCAGCTGCATCTTTACCGCCTTTTATTTCGATGCTCAACATACCACCTGAACCATTTTTTAAATACTTCTTTGCCAGTTCGTAATATTTGCTTGACGACAGCCCTGAATAGTTTACTTTTTCTACCAATGGGTGCGCCTCTAAGTATTCAGCAAGTTTTTGTCCATTGCTCGTAGCCCTTTCCATTCTTAATGAAAGTGTTTCCACGCCCTGCAATAACAGGAATGAATTGAATGGACTTTGGCTTGATCCAAAATCTCTTAAGCCTTCTACTCTTGCACGTATGATAAATGCAATATTTGGTAACCCAAGTGGATTGTTTACACCAAAAACTTCTGCAAATTTTAAACCGTGGTACCCTTCGCTTGGCTCACTAAATTGCGGGAATTTTCCGTTACCCCAATCATAGCTTCCACCATCTACAATAACGCCACCAATACTTGTACCATGGCCACCAATCCACTTTGTAGTAGATTCAACAACAATATCAGCACCATGCTGCAAAGGTTTAAATAAATAACCGCCTGCACCAAATGTGTTATCTACAATAACAGGAATATTGTGTTTTTTAGCAACAGCTGCTATGGCTTCAAAATCAGGAATGTTCAATTCAGGATTACCGATTGTTTCCAGGTAAATAGCTTTTGTTTTATCGTCAATTAATTTCTCAAATGCTTCAGGAGAATCACCATCTGCAAAACGTGCTTCTACACCCAGTCTTTTAAACTGCACTTTAAACTGGTTAAATGTACCGCCATATAAAAAGGAAGTAGATACAAAATTATCGCCAATTCCAAGAATATTATTTAAGGCAATAAATTGTGCAGCCTGCCCCGAACCAGTTGCTAATGCTGCAACACCGCCTTCTAATGCAGCTATTCTTTTTTCAAACACATCTGTTGTTGGGTTCATTAAGCGGGTGTAGATGTTTCCGAATTCTTTTAAGCCAAACAAACTTGCAGCATGTGCGGTGTCGTTAAATACATAAGAAGTAGTTTGATATATAGGCACAGCTCTTGATCTTGTTGCGGAATCCAAATCCTGACCGGCATGAAGTTGTAATGTTTCAAATTTGTAAGTGCTCATAATGATTAATTTTTAGTTATAAAAAGTGTAAATGAATTTTTTTTTAATAAAAAAAGCCCTGCTGTTTATGGCGGGCTTCTAATAAAGTGAAAGTATTTTTTATAGATTTCATATTATACAATAGCCCGCCGGTCGCATACACATGCAACACATAGAAGCCATCATCATAATATTTGAAAAGTTTTTCTTCATTTTTTATTAGTCTATAACGAAAGTAGAGTAGCAATTTTTATAAACCAAATTTTTTTTACAAAGAAATACGATTTTCAATTAGATATTATTTGTATTTTAAGTAAAACCTTGATACAAATAAACCATAAAAACGCCTATATTTGCCTATATGATGAACGTGGACAATATGGAATATAACACTACCCGTAACCACCTTATAATGAGGGAGTACGGTAGGCATATTCAAAAAATGGTAGAATATTTACTTACGCTTGAAGACAAACAAGAGCGCCAGAAAAATGCGTATGCTGTAATTGAGTTAATGGGTTTCTTAAACCCACACTTAAAAAATGTAGAAGATTTCCGTCATAAATTATGGGACCATCTATTTTTAATAAGCGATTTTACATTAGATGTAGAAAGTCCATACCCCATACCAACAAGAGAAACTTTAAAGGCAAAAC
>JANPIF010000435.1:0-2005 GCA_031424845.1 Ferruginibacter sp. | reverse complement strand
ATGGCAATAAAGTAATCTTAACTACGAAAGATTCTGTAACATACAAAATGCGTATGGGATTTATGAAACCACTAGCAGATACTTTAAGAGTAAAAGATTCACTAGCAAAATTCTTTCAGTCAAAAGCTTATGTAGAATTGCCTTAGGTGATTGTAATTTTTTAAATTATTGAAAAATTTATTTCCTTTTAAATTGAATTAATTTTTTGAAATAGACAGGGAATTATTGTAGCTATTGATAACTGCTAATAATTGCTTTTGTTTACTCTTCTTTTTTAAAAGAAAATTTTTAACCTCTGCATTTAATTTTGCATATTCGTTGAGTAGCTCCGGGGTATAGGGAAGAATTTTACCATCGTTACCATTTTGTAAAAAGTATTTTTTGTAAACATTACTTCCATTGTAAAACTGAATAGAATATACATTTAAATTGCCTTTTATTTCTCTAACAGCAAAGCCGGGTAAAACGTTGGTGGCTACGTGAGTTGATACTTTCGTGTAGAATGTTTTTTGATCAATAGCATGGTAGTTTGCATCTCTGTATTCTCTAATAGCCGATGGCATTATTTCCACCTTACCATCTGCAAGTAAATGTGGTGCTTTAAAAATACCTGTAACAAGTTTCAACGTGGAGTAGTATTTTACTGTACCATCTTTTAGTATCACATAACAGTTGTTTTTTTCAACAATATTTTCGGTGGGCATTTCAATTGTAGCAATACTATTTTTGCCGGCGGCACAGGAGTTTACAAGAAGTGATACGCACAAAGCAATAATCAGCAAGTATAAAATTGTTGTTTTCATGAGTATTGGTTTTGAAATAAAACGAAATTTTTTAATGCATATTGTGCTTAATTTATAAAATAGTTTTTTAATTTGTTTAAAAGGCCTTTTCTTGGATTTTGTTATATAAAAGAAGCTAATTTCCAGATATCAAATCAAGCTGTTTTTAAAATATTTCTGATAGATTGTAATTTTCAAAATCGTACTTTTATTCTTTTTAGTTTCAATATATTTTATGGAATTTATAGATTACTACAGTGTACTTGGATTGCAAAAGAATGCAACTGCCGATGAAATCAAAAAAGCGTACAGAAAACTAGCCAAGCAATATCATCCAGATGCCAACCCCAATGATGCTACAGCCAAAAAGAAATTTCAGCAGATAAATGAAGCAAATGAAGTACTGAGCGACCCTGAAAACAGAAAAAAATTTGATAAATATGGTAAGGACTGGCAACACAGTGAAGCCTTCGAGCAACAGGCAAGGCAACAACAACAATATGGTGGTGGGCAGTTTGGCGGGTTTGAAAACGAAGGTGGATTTTCAGATTTCTTTTCCTCTATGTTTGGCGGCGGTGGCAGAAGAAGCACTGGCAGACATAAAGGACAAGACCTTAACGCAACATTTCAATTAAACCTTACCGATGTTTTTAAAACACACCAGCAAACAATCACTGTAAATGGTAAAAATATTAGAATCACCATTCCGGCCGGTGTAGAAAACGGGCAGGTCATAAAACTAAAAGGTTATGGCCATGCAGGCGTAGGTGGCGGTACTGCAGGCGATTTGTTTTTAACTTTCAAAATAAACAACGATACCTTTTTTAAAAGAGTAGGAAATGATCTACAGTTAACACAGGAAATTGATTTATATACTGCATTGCTTGGCGGTGAAATAAATGTTACCACATTGCATGGCAAATTAAAATTGAAAGTAAAACCCGAAACTCAAAATGGTACTAAAATTCGTGTAAAAGGAAAAGGATTTCCTGCCTATAAACAAGAAGATATTTTTGGGGATTTGTATGTAACCTACAATGTAAAACTACCTACAGCATTAAATGAAAAAGAAATAGCACTCTTTGAAGAATTGAGAAAACTACATGATAAATCTTAAGATTAGTTTTAAAAATTTCAGGAAAAATTTGGGGCTGTTATCTTCGTATACAAATCATCATTATTTCGGGCACTACGCTTGTAGTCCTCGCTCGTTCCTCGCTGTG
>JANPIF010000434.1:0-2232 GCA_031424845.1 Ferruginibacter sp. | reverse complement strand
TCTTTCTAAATGCCGGGCAGATGGCCGAGTGGTTAAAGGCGACAGACTGTAAATCTGTTCTCTCACGAGTACGTAGGTTCGAAACCTACTCTGCCCACAAAAATTAATTAGCTGATTAGCGAATGTGCTAATCTTTTAATGAAAAGTTCTTTTAATATTGAAGTAGTCCAATTAGCACATTATCGAATTAGCTGATTGGCTAATTAACCAGCGGAAGTAGCTCATTTGGTAGAGCGGTAGCCTTCCAAGCTTCAGGTGGCCGGTTCGAGCCCGGTCTTCCGCTCTTTGTAGTTGGCAATTTGCAGAGTGCAGTTGCCAACTGCTTTTTGCAAACTGCCAACTGACTAGCCGTCGTAGCTCAGGGGTAAAGCATCCCGATGGCAATCGGGAGGGTCATAAGTTTGATTCTCATTGATGGCTCAAACAACTAGCCGTCGTAGCTCAGGGGTAGAGCACTTCCTTGGTAGGGAAGGGGTCATGAGTTCGATTCTCATTGATGGCTCATTTTAGAATTATAGTATTTAATATTAATAAAGTCGTTGATTTATCAGACTAAAAATGAAAATCTAATTTTCAAAACAAATAATAAAAATTAAACAATGGCAAAAGAATCATTCAAGAGGGATAAGCCCCATCTTAACGTTGGTACTATCGGTCACGTGGATCATGGTAAAACAACACTAACAGCCGCTATAACCGATGTTTTGTCAAAAAGAGGTTTAGCGGAGAAAAAAAATTACGATGATATTGATGGTGCTCCTGAAGAAAAAGAAAGGGGTATTACAATTAATACAGCTCACGTAGAGTACGCAACAGATACTCGTCACTATGCTCACGTAGATTGTCCTGGTCACGCTGATTATGTAAAGAACATGATTACTGGTGCTGCTCAAATGGATGGTGCTATATTAGTAGTTGCTGCAACTGATGGTCCAATGCCACAAACAAAAGAGCATATCTTACTTGCTCGTCAGGTAGGTGTTCCTCAGTTGGTAGTATTTATGAACAAAGTTGATTTGGTAGATGATCCGGAATTACTTGAATTAGTAGAAATGGAAGTACGTGAATTACTTTCTTCTTACGGTTTTGATGGTGATAATACTCCAATCATCCAAGGTTCTGCAACTGGCGCATTGGCTGGTGAAGAAAAATGGGTAGCTAAAATTACTGAATTGATGGATGCTGTTGATAGTTATATCCCAGTTCCTCCACGTTTGGTTGACTTACCTTTCTTGATGAGTGTGGAGGATGTATTCTCTATCACTGGTCGTGGTACTGTTGCTACAGGTCGTATCGAAAGAGGTCGTATTAAAGTTGGTGAGGCCATCGAAATCGTTGGATTAATGGAAAAACCATTGGCATCTACTTGTACAGGTGTTGAGATGTTTAAGAAATTACTTGATGAAGGTGAAGCTGGAGATAATGCAGGTCTTTTATTACGTGGTATTGAGAAAACTCAAATCCGTCGTGGTATGGTACTTTGTAAGCCAGGTTCTATTACACCGCATACTGAATTTAAAGGTGAAGTTTACGTTCTTTCTAAAGAAGAAGGTGGACGTCATACTCCATTCTTTAACAAATATCGTCCTCAGTTCTACTTCCGTACTACGGATGTAACTGGAGAAGTTACTTTGAATGAAGGAACTGAAATGATTATGCCTGGTGATAATACTAACTTCACTGTTAAACTTATTCAACCTATCGCAATGGAGAAAGGTCTTAAGTTTGCGATTCGTGAAGGTGGTCGTACAGTTGGTGCGGGTCAGGTTACTGATATTATTAAATAAGAATTGAATATTATTCTTTGAAAAAAGAATTTTAAATACATAAAAAACAACAAAGTACCTTTGGTCATTACCCTTGGTACTTTGTTGTTTAAAATAAAAGTCAAAAAAATTCTTCTTTTGAATCATTTTTTACTGTAAGAGATCTTTAAAATCAGCATTATAAAATTTTTCTTTTCTGGGAAATTTTGTTTGCAAAACACGGGAATGGTGCAACGGTAGCATACGGGTCTCCAAAACCTTTGATCTTGGTTCGAATCCTAGTTCCCGTGCAATTAATTAGCTAATGTGCTAATACAATTATTTTCTAATTTAGATTAGCGGTAATCTTCAGCACATTAGCACTTTAGCTATTTATCAAAATTATAAAAATGAACAAGTTTACAGTTTTTGTAAAAGAATCTTATCTTGAAATGACAGAGAAAGTTAGCTGGCCTAAGTGGGAGCA
>JANPIF010000433.1:0-6533 GCA_031424845.1 Ferruginibacter sp. | reverse complement strand
AAAAATAACACACCATGCTTTTTAGCAATAGCACTTATTTCTCTCACCGGCATTACCGTTCCAATTTCATTGTTTGCCCACATAATAGATATCAAAATAGTGGTTGGGCGAATAGCTGCTTCCAGTTCTTTCAAATCTATTAAACCATCTGGTTTTACCTGCAAATATGTTACTTCTCCACCAAGCTTTTCAATGTGCTTACAAGTATCCAACACTGCTTTATGCTCAGTAGTTGCGGTAATTATGTGATTGCCTTTTTGCGCATACATTTCAAATACACCTTTAATACCCAGGTTATCACCTTCAGTAGCGCCACTTGTAAAAATAATTTCTTTAGGGTCTGCACCAATCAACCTTGCCACTTGCTCACGGGCATAATCAACTGCTTCCTCTGCTTTCCAACCAAAGGGATGGTTTCTGCTGGCTGCATTTCCAAAATCTTCTAAAAAATAGGGAGTCATAGCTTCCAATACACGGGGATCCATTGGAGTCGTAGCATTGTTATCTAAATATATGGGCAATTTCAACATGTGTCTTTTTTTAAATTATATGCAAATTTACTACAATCAAACTACTTTAGCGTTACCATTAAAGAAATTATAACCATGTTACAACCTGAGCATATAGGCATTGCTGTTAAAGAATTATCAATATCCGTTCCGCTGTTTGAAAAACTGCTGAATAGTCAGTGCTACAAGACAGAAACGGTAGAAGGCGAACAGGTGAACACCGCATTTTTTAAAACGGGCCAAACAAAAATAGAATTACTGGAGAGCGCCACAGCTGATGGTGTTATTGCCAAGTTTATTGAAAGAAAAGGCGAAGGGATACACCATGTTGCTTTTGAAGTAACGGATATTGAAGCCGAAATGAAGCGACTGCAAGGGGAAGGTTTTGTTTTACTAAATGACATCCCAAAATTGGGTGCCGATAATAAGCTTGTTTGCTTTTTGCATCCAAAAGGAACGAATGGAGTGTTGGTGGAGTTGTGTCAGGAAAGGGTTGAAGGTTGATGGTTGATGGTTCAAGGTTTGTTTAGTTCAAAGTGGTTTTTAAAACTGCATTGTATAATATTCAATGTCTTTTTTCTAACATCTAATATTTGAGGGCTGTAGGCGAAAGATCTATAATTAGCATTTGACCCGGCTGTCTGTAGTACTCCTCGTCATTTCGCTACGCTGTGGGCTATCCTTTTTATTTGCCACTGTGCCCGTACTTTTTTGTTGGAATCCTTTTACCGGTATGTATTTTTTCGGCTTTTACAGTTGGAGGTTATGCAAAATTCCACTATTATTTATTATAGTTTAGCCACATCAATTACCCTAATTGTTTAAAATTTATTAACTCTTCTGTTTATTATGGGGGATTATTTGTAGTAAGCTATTTAACAGTATTTTAGTAATGCTAGGTTTAACTTCATAAAAATATTATTATGAAAGTTTTTTACATCCTAATTATTTTTTTGGGAATTAGTATTACTACAACAGCACAAAATGTTGCCTACAGTAAGTTAACATCCTTCTCAAAATCGCTAAACCCACCACAGTTTGAAATAATAGGAAAAGTAAAAGATAATTTGTTAGTTTACCAATTTGACAAAAATCATTTTATAAAAGTTTTTGATGATGAAATGAATCAAATCAATACCGTGAACCTGTCGTTTCTTTCCAATGATATTGGTGGACTAAAATTTTTAACTCATACTGATTTTTGTTATGTAGTATGGGAGAAAATAATGAACAAAACAATTGTTTATGAGTATGGAAAAATTGATAATAATGGTTTACTTGTAGGAAGTGTTGTAAGCCTTGATACAATTAGATTACGTACTCTTTCAGGAATGGATTTTTATTCTAAAATGTTCAATTTTGTGATAAGTGAGGATAAAAGTAAAATTGCTCTTTCTAAAATTGAGCTCTCAAAGGATACATTAGAAATTAGCTCCAAAGTCTTTGATGCAGATTTTAATATTCTTGAAAAAAATACAGTGAAATTAGCGAATCATGATCCAGACACCAATGTCTTCAATGACTTTTTAATAAATAATAAAGGAGATATTGTTTATTCTTTTTCTAATAATTTGAATGGGCAGTTGGTCGATTATTTTCAAATTTTTGTAAAGAAATTAAATATAAAAAAATTATATGCTACTGAGTTACCTATTGATAAAATACATTTGGTAAATCCTACTATTACTATCGATAATAAAAAAGAAGAATATTTAATAAATGCTTTTAGTATAGATACAATCAATAACAAAAAGCATATTGAAGGGTTTTACATAGCAAAGGTTTCATTCAACCAATCTGACGAAGCAAAGAACGTCTTGTATGCAAGGCGTATTCCATTTACAAAACTTCCAAAAAATGATACAGATTTTGAATTGTTTGAGAGTAAAATATTTATGAAAAAAGGCAGTAATGTGTTTATGAAAAAAGATGGTAGTTACATTATAGTTACTGAAAACAATTACAGAGATCATAATTCTAAGTATACTTCTAAATCCAATACTGCTTATAACAATAATTACTATCCTACTTCAAAAAATATGGTTAATATGAATACACCATTTTTCAGAAGTTTTACTAAAAATGAGCTTGATGAATATTTGAGAATAGATGTGGGTCAGGGGCCTACAACGGCACAACCGGCTTTTATTAGTCCTAATATTTACTATGAACCTAATATTGCTCTTCCAACTAATGGGCCATCCTATTCTGTAAATACACCCGCGAGAAATTACTATCCTTACAATCGATACAACGTCAGCCTAAAAGAAGGTAACAAACTAATTGCGATAACCAACATAAATAAAGATGGAGTATTGCAAAATGACAGGATTATTGAAATCCCGGAAACCATAGAATTAAAAAGACAATCTGTAAATTTTCTAGGAAATTCTTCTACAAATTTTTTTACTGTTCTAAAAGCAGAGAATAATTTTAATCTAATTGCTTTTTCAAAAAATTTAAACAACCAGATCTTATTAAATAGATATAATTTATTTAACAAAGCTGACGAGCTAGAAATGCAGGTAATAAAAACCAAAAGCGATCATTACTTTTTTGATGTTATTTCAGCTAAACAGATATCAGATAACGAATTAATAATTCCGTTTTTTCGCCTTAATAAAATGGGATTTGCAAAGATATATTGAAATAGTGTACAGCCTCCGCCTGAACTACGTTCGGTCGGGCAGGCGGAGTACTCCTTGCTTGGCCTCGCTTCACTGTGGGGACTGATGCCTATTCAGCAGCGGGTTTAGCGTAAAGAAGATTATTAAGTCTTTATTCAACCAAAACTATTAAAATTCACTTTAGTTTTATTGACTTCGGGATTAATTTTAATTCTAATTTCGCTCACACTTTTCTTTTCAAAAACATCAAAAGATTTATTATTCAATGAAAAAATTCTTCCTTTCTTTCTTCCTATTTATATCACTTTACTCCAACATCCAAGCCCAAAAAACAGATATTGGCAACTGGTTTATTTATTTTGGCAACCAAGCCATCAACAAAAAATTTAACTGGCACAACGAAGTACAATACCGAAACTACAATGCCATAGGAGATTTGCAGCAACTTCTTTTGCGAACAGGCATTGGCTATAACCTTACCGAAAACAACAACAATATTTTACTGGGTTATGGCTATATCCATTCTCAAAATTACTTACCAAACAAATTAGATAAAGTAAGTAACAACGAACATAGAATTTATCAGCAGTTTTTAACACGCCAAAATTTTGGAAGGGTATTCTTACAACATCGCTATAGAATTGAAGAACGTTTTCTAAAGGATGATTTTCAAATGAGATTTAGATATTTTGTTGCAGCAAATATCCCCATTGGTAAAAAAACAATGGCACCCAAAACATTTTATGCATCTGCATACAACGAAATATTTATTAATGCTCAAAATACTTTTTTCGATAGAAACCGGCTATATGGTGCTATAGGATATGTTTTAAATAAAAATATGAAAGCAGAAATTGGCATGATGGCACAAACCCAACAAGCTATTAACAGGAACCAATTTCAAATTGTTTTTTTTAATAATCTGCCCTTTAATAGCGCAAAGTAAGTTTAGCGTAATAATTGTTTATTAGATTATAAAAACATGCATTTATCTACCAACAAACAAAATAGACAGGAAAATTTATTACCCAAAGATGGGAGAGTAATTTATTACGGGGAAATTTTTTCTATTAAAGAATCAGATCATTATTTAGCCACCCTGTTACAAACTATTGAATGGAAAAACGATCAAAGTTTTATCTATGGAAAACTAATTACTACCAAAAGAAAAGTAGCTTGGTATGCGGATAATAATATAGAATATAAATATTCCGGTGTCATAAAAAACGGATTAGCATTTACGGAGGAGCTTTTAGCAATAAAACAAATAGTGGAGGAAAAGACTAATGAACATTTTAATTCGTGCCTGTTAAATTTATATCATAACGGAGCTGAAGGAATGGGATGGCACAGCGATGCAGAAAAAGAATTGAAGAAGAACGGGGCCATTGCATCTGTAAGTTTTGGTGCACAAAGAAAATTTTTATTCAGGCATAAAGAAACCAAAGAAACTGTTGAAGTACAATTAGAGAACGGCAGCCTGCTTTTAATGAAAGATGAAACACAAAAAAATTGGTTGCATAGGTTACCAACAACAAAGAAAATTTTTACTCCACGAATAAACCTAACCTTTAGAACTGTTATTGGTTAAAGAAATGTACATATGAACTAATTGAAATTTTTCCTGCATTGTAAAATCAGGCATTGTTTATGATTTGTAAAAAATAAAATTTAGTGGAAGATTTAAAATCGAACCGTTTATACCGACAGCTTGCAAAAGCAATATTTTTAGCCGCAGGTTTAGTCATTTTGTTATGGCTGATTTATAAAATGGTAAGTGTAGTATTATTGTTGTTGTTTGCATTAATATTAGCAGTTGCTATTAATGGTCCAGTTACAAATCTCGAAAAAAGAAACATTAAAAGAGGGTGGGCAGCAACCATTGTATTTTTAACTATACTTATCGTATTTACCGGAATCATTGTTTTTATAGGTCCAAAAATTAATACCCAAATTTCTTTATTAATAAGCAACTTGCCTGAATATGCAACAAGTGCTTCAAATACTGTAAGTAGCTGGTTTAGTAAATACCCAGATCTTCAAAAAGAAATAAGAATAGATCCATCCAAACTTTCCTCTTTATTACCTTCCATTCCTAAAACATTGATGCAAGTTGGATCATTTTCTTTATCAATTCTATCACAAGTATTAATTGTAATTGTTTTTATAAGTATGGTTGGATATACGGTTGGGAATCCCCGCCCACTTTTTCAATCTTACTTAATTGCTTTTCCTGCAGCAAAAAGAGATAAGGCCAGCATTGCTTTTAACCGAATATCTTTTATGATACGAGGATGGATGAAATCATTATTAATTGGTGGTACGATAAACGCATTAGCTGTAACAATATTCCTACATATTATGGATGTACCAGGTGCATTTGTCTGGGGAGCATTAGCATTCTTTACTGAGTTTATTCCACGTATTGGTTTTTTTATAAAAGCCATACCTCCTGTACTAATAGCTCTTTCTATAAACGGTACAACTGCTATATGGGTAGCTGTATTTTATTTAGCTGTAGATGAATTGATGGCAGATTTTATAATGCCTCATGTACGATCTGCCACCATGAAAATTCATCCGGTAGCTATTTTATTTGCCGTGCTGGCTATGGGTGCAGCATTTGGTTTTATTGGAATCTTATTGGCAACACCGCTCACCGGTATTATTAAAGCTTATTACGAAGTATTTTGGGTTAATAAATTTGAAGATGATAAGTTGATGGAACAAAGAATACAAAATATGATGTATCCGAATGGTGCTCCACTAAAAAAAGATTCAGCTCAAAATAATGCCGATACATTGCTTAAATAAAACTATAGAATAATTTCCTTCTTCTTGAGAAAAGGATTGATATAATATCCTATTTGAGTACAACGATGTACCAAGTTATAATTATTCTAAAACTGACACTCTAACAAATCCCTCCAAATCTTCCATATTTAGCTAATGTCATGTTTTAATTAATACAGAAATACTATAACTTTAGTGCATGCTAAAACTTTTTGCACTCATTTTTTTGTTACCAATTATAAGTCTTGCCCAACCCACATCTTCAGAAATAAAAAGATGGCAAATACAGGCACAAAATGTTGAGATAATTAGGGATAATTATGGCATTCCTCATATTTATGGCAATACAGATGCGGATGCAGTTTTCGGTTTGTTGTATGCCCAATGTGAAGATGATTTTAAGAGAGTAGAAATGAACTACATTGAAAAATTGGGTAGGTTGGCAGAAGTTAAAGGAGAGTCTGCGCTGTACAGTGATTTGTATATTAAGTTACTTATTGATACAACTGATGCGATAAATGATTATAAAATTGCGCCGTTATGGCTAAAAAAATTACTGATTGCTTACGCCGATGGCATCAACTATTATTTGTATAAAAATAAA
>JANPIF010000432.1:0-5750 GCA_031424845.1 Ferruginibacter sp. | reverse complement strand
GGATTTAAGAAATGCTATAGTGGTAGGTAGAGATAATGCAGATGGTGGAGATTTTGTGGTATTGGGTCATGTACAGGGAGAAGAAGTTTCTCCAAATAGCAGCGAAAAAACCGAGCACAACCATCAACGAACAGTGGAAGCAAAATTTTTTAAAGAAATTGCTTCTCATATGCAAAATGCTACCTACATACACCTTACCGGTACTGGTGTGGCGCAGGAAAAATTTATGCATTATCTGGCAGAAACTCCGCAGTTTAAAAATACTAAAACGGAAGAATCTACAGCCAACAAAATGAGTGACGAAAAGCTAATTGAATATTTAGTGGGGAAGTTTAATTAAAATCTTTTTAGAAAAAAAATACAAAAAAAGCAGTAAATTTTTTACTGCTTTTTTTAATGTTAAAATATTTTTTATAAAATAGGCTGCTGTTTTGGAGCACCACCATCTCCTTCATTATTTACAATAGTAATATTACTTGCAGAAGATGACATTGCCAAATGTTGTTCTTCCATCAAATGCATTAGTTTAAAATTAATTAGTTGTTTTACTTTATTAAACTCATTCATTGTAAATGGTTGTGTAAAGTATTCGATGGTAATGGTAACTCCATCTTTATTGAAATCTGTTAGAAACACCGAGCTTTTAATAATGTCTTCTTGTTTTTCATTTAGAATATTTTTTACAGCATCGATCAGCGCTTGTACTTCATCGGGTTTTGTTTTGTCAGATAAAGCTAGTTTTATTTCGGCACGGCGCTGGTTGCGCATACTTAAGTTATCTACCACACTATCTACCATTTGTTTATTAGGAACTGTAACCAATGTTTTTTCAATAGTACGTATTCGTGTGCTACGCAAACCAATTCTCTCCACAGTACCAGATACGTTGTTAACCTTTAAAGTATCTCCTGTAAAAAATGGTTTGTCAAAAAATATAATGAAAGAGGCAATTAAGTTTTCAATGCTTTCTTTTGCAGCCAAAGCAAGTGCTGCACCTACAATACTTAGTCCTGTAAGCAATGTGCCAATGTCTTGATTAAAAGCAGCTCGCAACACAAAAAGCAAACCTACAATACCTATAAATACTTTTAATAAATCTCTAAAGAAAATAACAATTTGCCCATGGCTTTTATCTTTATCCGCCAATGAATTTTGTTGCAATAAAAGAGATACAAAATTAATAAGGCTTATTATAAAATAAAATAAAGCAATGATGATAGCAGAGTTTCCGATTTTTTCTAAAATATCATTAAATTCTACACCATGTATTTTAAAGTTCCAAGCAGAGGGGTAAGTTAATTTTTCAATAGCAAAATCTGCTACAACAATAACCAATAACCAACTCAAAGGCTTTATTGTTAATGAAACAAATTCTCTCTTTTCAATAGTTTTCCAATTTTTTTTTATCACCAAAAAAAGTAAGGAAGCAACGTAGTGTGAGAGTATTTTTTTAAAAAGCAAAACCACCAGTATAATTATAAATACTACTAAGTAACTTTTAATGGTATTATCCAATATTATTTCATCTAAAAATTCCATGCTATATCTAAAAATTTATAGTAAGTCGTATATTTCTACTCCATTGCTTTTAAGCAAATAAACTTTTCCATTCATTGCTTTTATATCTGAATAGTCTTTAAAAAAAACTGGTAATTTGTAGGTCTTTAAATTGAATGAATTTATTTCGTAGCTGTATAAAGTGTCACCCACAAATCCCATCAATTTATTATTATTTACCACTACATGTTTCCATTGAGTAAACGCTAAGTTATTTTTATAAGAGCCGTAATAATCGAAAATATAAAAGCCTTTGTTTTCATCATATAAATAAACAAAATTACTTCTGTCAATAATGTGAGTAGGAGAGGGCACGGTATCAAAAATTTGACGCCAATCATTTGTTTCGCTCAAAATGCTTCCTTCATCATCAATTTTCTTCAATTTAAAATCCTGCTCATCAAAAATCCAAATGTTGTTGTCATAAGATGTAGCTAAACTTTTTACCTTAAATATATTTTTGTTCCTAAAATTAATGCTGTTTCTAAAACTTAGAAAACGATCAAGAATAACTACAGTAGAATAGTATTTATAATACAATAATATTTTTAGTGGATTGGTAACATCCAATAAAGTAGGATTGCCATATTTTTTTACATCATTAAAAATTCCCGCAGAATCGCCGTTGGGTTTTATTTTTTTTAATTGATTGCTGTTGTTAATTACATAAATATTATCCAACACATCTACATTTAAATAAGTAAAATTGCCGGGTATAAATTTTGTGTATTTAAAATTACTGTCACTATTTACTCCTTGTACATTGGTAGAATCGAATGGAGTTATTTTTTGTGCACAAGCTGTAAAGCAGCACAAAAGAACAACAATAAAAAGGTATGTAAATTTTATTTTAATCACTTTTAATTTTTATAATATTCAAGTGAAAGGTTTTCTCCATCAAACACAGCATATGTAAAATACTGTATCCAATCTCCAAGGTTTATGTATTTACTTTTATCATTTAAAGGTATATCCAAAGGCAAATGCCTGTGTCCAAAAATAAAATAATCGTAATGCTTTTGTTGCAATAATTCTTTGGAATAAATAACCAACCATTCTTTATCTTCTCCTAAAAAAACCTCATTGGTTTTACCTGTTTTAGCCCGGCTTTTTCTGCTGAAGTAATCTGCTAAGCCAATACCGATATTAGGAGGCAAGGCGCCAAATAAACCCTGGCAAAATTTATTCCTGAATATTTTTTTTAAAAATTTATAACCCTCATCTCCGGGTCCAAGCCCATCACCATGACCAATTAAAAACTTCTTTCCGGCAAAAATGAATTCCTTGGGAGAAAAGTAAACTTCTATATTTAATTCTGTTTGAAAGTAGTTCTTCATCCACATATCGTGGTTGCCTACAAAAAAATGGATGGAGATACCTGCGTCTGTTATTTCTGCTAATTTGCCTAAAATTCTCACGTATCCTTTTGGTACAACATTTTTGTATTCATACCAAAAATCAAATAAATCTCCTACAATAAATATGGCTGATGCTTCTTGTTTTATTTCATCTAAAAAACGAATTACTTTTTTCTCTCTTATAAGGCTTTCTGAGGCATTGGGTGCACCCAAATGGAAATCTGACAAGAAAAATATTTTTTTTAATGCATCCATCTACAAAATTATGGTTGATTCTTTTGTTGAAGATAGCGCATTACATCTCCTGTTTCAATTTCAGGCAAGTTGCTGGTATTTCCATTAAACCAATAAATCCACGCCTGTAAAGTTTCGCCATTTTGAAAAACATTTACCAATTCTCTTTTATATAATGGAAGTTCGCCTGGTAATACATGCACGCCTTCGTAATCATCCAGTTGTTCAAATGCCCACGAAAATTCTTCCTCACTATTCATGCTGTATAATTCACCATTAATAAAATGTTCCTCTTCTGTTGCAATAGCAACAGGGTGTGTACCGGCATCAAAAAATTTCCCTTTTACTAAAGCTTCGCCACTGTATTTAAAATAACTGGTTAGGTACTCATAAGCAGGGTTTCTAAAACCGCTGCGAAGTGATCCATAGACAAAAAGGTTATATGAAATTGTGTTCATTTTATATCTAATTTTTTTCTACCAAAAAACAAAAAACTTCCTTTGGTCCATGTACTCCTGTTACCAATGTTTTTTCAATATCTGCCGTACGGCTTGGGCCACTTGCAAATGTGGTGAAAGATGGAAAATCTTTATTGCCGTACTTTTCTTTCAAAGCTATTAAAGCGTCTTTTACATCGTACAACAACTGATTTGTATAAGCTATACATATATGTATGGGAGCATACACGCTTGTTGTACGACCACTTTCCTGCGCAGCACTTAAAACCATTGTACCAGTGCGTGCTACCAAAAATTCGCAACCAGTTATAGAAACTTCGCAAGATGGGAGGTCGCTGTAATCAGAAACTTCCATTGTTTTCAACATTTCTTTAATAACTGTTTCTCTGCTATAAATTTTCCCCCAATTTTTTTCCAGTATTAAATTCTTTAGCTGTGTTTTAAGATCTGCTTCGTTTGTGCAAAAAGCAAATTTGCCCTGTAATTTTGTAAATTCTTCTGCAAAAACCACTATAGGTTCTTCGTTGCTTTCTACATATACAGAACTATTGCCTTCACTGTTTGGAAAAGGCAAAGGCACCGGATTACTCAGTGCCTCCCTAATGCGTTTAAGAATGTTTTCTTTAGCCGGTGATGTTGCCATTATTATTTTTAAATTGCCGGTGGATTTTTTAGTTGTTCTGGTAAAGATGTAGCAGGTTCTTCAGCTACTTTTTCATGTGGATCAATATCCAATAATTTTTTTTCTTCAAAAGGTCTTTTACCTATTAATGATTCCAAATCACTTTTAAATAATACCTCTTTCACTAATAATTCTTTCGCAAGTTTTTCAACATCCCCTTTTTTCTCTGTTAAAAGCGCTTTAGTTTTTACGTAAGCATTTTCTATCAGCAACCTTACTTCAGAATCTATCATTTTACCCGTTTCTTCGCTGTACGGTTTTGTAAACATGTTTTCCTGTGCAGGGTCATAATAACTTACATTGCCTACTTTGTCATTCATACCATACATAGTAATCATGCTGTAAGCTATTTTTGTTATTTGCTGTAAATCATTACTAGCGCCCGTGCTTATTTTACCAAAGAAAATATCTTCCGATGCTCTACCACCCAATGTCATACAAATTTGATCCATCAGTTGATCCGTATTATAAAGATATTGCTCCTTTGGTGTGTATTGCGCATAACCCAATGCTGCCGTACCTCTTGGTACAATAGTAACTTTTAATAATGGGTATGCATGCTCCAAATACCAACCACATATAGCATGGCCTGCTTCATGGTAAGCAATAATTTCTTTTTCTTCCGGCGATATCAATTTGTTCCTTTTCTCCAGTCCACCGATGACTCTGTCGATAGCATCTTGAAAATCGCTCATGTCAACAGATTCCTTGTTTTTTCTTGCAGCTATTAATGCAGCTTCATTACAAACATTGGCTATATCTGCACCCGCAAAACCAGGTGTTTGTTCTGCCAGTTTATGAATATCTAATGTTTGAGAAATTTTTATTGGACCAAGGTGCACTTTAAAAATTGCTTCTCTACCCACCATGTCTGGTCTGTCAATAGAAATCTGTCTATCAAAACGACCCGGTCGAAGTAAAGCTGTATCCAATACGTCCGGTCTGTTAGTAGCAGCAAGAATTATGATCCCTAAATCAGTTCCAAAACCATCCATTTCCACCAATAACTGGTTCAAAGTATTTTCTCTTTCATCGTTGCTCATCATGGCATTCTTACCACGAGCACGACCTATTGCATCTATCTCATCTATAAAAATAATACAAGGTGCTTTTTCTCTAGCCTGCTTAAATAAATCTCTCACTCGGCTTGCACCAACTCCTACAAACATTTCAACGAAGTCAGATCCGCTAAGGCTAAAAAATGGAACCTGCGCTTCTCCAGCTACTGCTTTTGCAAGCAATGTTTTACCTGTACCGGGAGGGCCAACTAACAATGCACCTTTAGGAATTTTACCTCCTAAAGCTGTATATTTTTTTGGGTTTTTAAGGAAATCTACAATCTCCATTACCTCAACTTTTGCTTCATCTAGGCCTGCCACATCACCGAAATTGATATTAACTCTTGTGCCTTTATCAAACAAAGTTGCTTTCGATTTTCCTATACTAAAAATACCACCTGGG
>JANPIF010000431.1:0-15256 GCA_031424845.1 Ferruginibacter sp. | reverse complement strand
GTGTAAATGGAAGTAACAGTATTCCAATTATTTTATTTAGTAGAAAAACTACAAATGTGTATACTTTAGCTTCACTTCTATAACCAGTTATCCAACCAATAAATAATAAAGAAATATATTTAACAAAATATGAAATTGCTATAGATGCAATACAAATAAGTAGAAAATTCCAATTAAGAGGACCTCTTCCATTGGACATATGCTTTTGAAAAAAATAAATATATGCCCCTCCTGAAAAAACAAAAAAAATATTAAATAATAATGACGGCAAAGCTGCCTGTTCTAATTGATCTGTCAATTGATTTTGACGCAGGGATGTATTAAAAAAAACCCTGAAAAGTGTGGAAAAATATCTGCTGAAAATTGTTCTTAATAAACCTAAAATAAATAATAGAGCTACCATTAGGTAAAAAAAGGATTGCTTTGATTGATGTATTTTGATTGATACAGCCAAAGCTTGAGGTGTTCCCTTATATTGAAGAAATATGTTACTATCTAAAATATTAGTATAAATATTTTTAAATTGGAGGGTCTTTAATGTTGTATCAGTTATTGAATTTTCAATTACAGAAGTATCCACTACTTGACCTACACAACACACCGTTCCTAAAAAAAATATACAACAAATGATGAAAAACAATTTCACTGTTTAGAATTTAAGCGCAAAAATAAGTGTAAGAAAATCTATTTAAAATTTTAAAAATAATTGATGTAGCCAAAATGTATTTTTGAGGCCTGGCGGATATTGAAGGGTACATCATTTCTTTTTCCAAGTGCAAGACTTAGGTTTAATATTCCCGCTTTTGTTTCGTATACAATTCCAATACCGGTGCCAAAAAAAAAATTATTGGTATTAATAGTTTGGTATTTAGCACCAATTACTCCTGCATCTATAAAAGTAAATAAATAAGAATTTAAGCTTATCAGGGACCTATACTCTGTTGTAAAAACTGCATACTTTGTGGCATAAATACTTTCTTCGTCAAAACCCCGGAGCAATCTATAACCACCTATTTGAAATACCTCGTTTCTAAAAATGGTTGGGCTACTATAAATGCCTGTATTTATGGCTGTTTTAAATGTACTCGATTTTGATAATTTGAAAAAATGCGCTGCCGCCAATTTTATTCTCAACTGATAACTTTTTAGTTTAACAGAATCGTATAAACTTTCATAATTAAAACCAGTAGTTTTTAAAGCCAGTATATCATTGTTTTTTTGAATAGTTTTTACACCGGCAAGTGCAGTAATAGAAATATCATTGCCTGTAAGAGGATTGTATCTATAATTTGTATTTCTAAAATCATATGTAATACCTGCGTTTACAGATTTTACATCAACATTTGTGGGCAGTCTTTTTTCAAATTTAATAACGGTTGTATCTATAGCGCCTTGCAATAAATTTGCATTTTGCCATTGCACTAATATTTTACCTGACTGCTTATTACTAAGATTTAATTGTAGCCCCAATTGTGCATTTACCTGTAAAAAATTAGAATCTTTTTTAAATAACTCAAACAAGAATCCCAGTCCAAATGCTGATTTAAAAATATAGGGTTTATCATAACCAAGGTTTAGTCTAGGAGACTTTGGTTGTAATGCTTGATATTTAATTAACAGTCCTTCTCCTGCACCAAAAACATTTTTAAAATCAAGGTTTACATCTCCGGTAACCTGCAGTTTGCCGGTATTATTTGCATCTGGCAAAAACCCAATGATTGCACTTGCTTCACTGCTTTTTTTACTATCCACATACAAGTTTAAAATAGAACCTGAACCCAACATATTGAGCGTAGATTGTTGTACCGTTTGGGCATAAGGCAGCTCCAGCATTCTTTTATCTACCTCCTTTAATTTTTCTCTACTATAAATACTCCCATTACTAATATTTAAATATCGTTGTAAAAATTTTGGATTTATTTTTAGTTTGCCATAATTATTGATGCTATCTATACGATATATCATTCCTTTATTTAACACTAAAGCTGCAGACACTTTATCTTCATTTATAACCACACTATCCAAATAAACATATGCAAAGGGGAAGCCTTGGTTTTCGTAATAATTTAATAGCTTTTCTTTAATAACATCAATCTCTGTTATATTCAAAGGTTTCTCTGCAAAATTTTTTGAGAAATAACCAATCTTATTTAATAAAGTTTTATCAATTTCATTTGTGCGTAATTGAACCCAGTTATATTTTTTTCCAATGTATAAAATGATGTTTACAGTATTTTCAATTTCCCAGATACTATCAACAGATGCAACAGGATAACCTTTTGCTGCAAATAATGTTGGAATAGTATTTACATAACTATATAATTGAGGTAAATCTGCAAAAGTTGTTTTTAAAGAAACCGGCAGTACAGTAATGGAAGTATCTTTGTATTGAACAACCAGTTTAGAGAGTAATTTTTCTGAACCTGTTTTTTGCGCATACAGTTTGGCTACGCTGCATGAAAGCAAAAAAATGCACAATAATTTTTTGATGCAATTATTCATTTGTAAGCGGCACTCATCATTTTTAAAAAAGTAAATCTACAAATCTTTGGCGGGTATTTATATTCATATTCCATTTTGCAAACAAGCCTGCACTTACTGCAATTTTCACTTTTCGGTTTCCTTAAAAAACAAAGCTATTTTAATAGAAGCTTTGGTGAAAGAAATTGAATTATCAACTGGTTTAATTGATGGTAAAAATATTGAGACAATTTATATTGGTGGTGGTACCCCCAGTCTATTAAATGAAGAAGATTTAGAATATATTTTTAATGCGTTGCGAAAAAGATTTCATATAAATGCTTATGCTGAAATAACCCTTGAAGCAAACCCTGATGATATAAATTTAGATATATTAAGCATATGGAAAAAAATTGGCATAAACAGGCTTTCAGTGGGGTTACAATCTTTTAATGAGGATGAATTAAAATGGATGAACAGGGCCCATAATGCAGCACAATCCTTACAATGCTTGGAAGATATACAAACTGCAGGATTTACTAATTTTTCGGTTGATTTAATTTATGGTTCTCCTTTACAAACCAATGAAGACCTCAAAACAAATTTTAATATTATTGCTGAAAAAAATATTCCCCACATTTCCTGCTATGCACTTACTGTAGAACCCGGGACATTATTAAATAAAAAAATAAATGAACAAAAAAGCCCATCAGTAGATAATGACAAACAAGCTGAACAATTTTATTTATTATTGAAAATGATGGCTGCTAAAGGTTATGAGCAATATGAAATAAGCAATTTTAGCAAGCTTGGATTTAGAAGCAAACACAATAGCAGTTATTGGCAAGGCAAATCTTATTTTGGTTTTGGGCCTGCCGCACATTCGTTTAATGGCTATGATAAAAGGAGATGGAATGTCTCTAATAATAGTTTATACATACAATCTTTGAAAAAAAATATTATCCCATTCGAGGAAGAAATTTTAACCGATACACAAAGATTGAATGAATACGTGATGACTGCATTGAGAACCGTTGAAGGAATAAATTTTGATACTGTACGAAAAGGATATGGTGAGGAAAATGTTTTGAGGATTTTGAAAGAAGTAGAAAAGTATTTGGGTACGGGGAAAGTGGTTATAACAAAGGAGGGACTTTATTTGAGTGAAGAGGGGAAGTTTTTTGCAGATGGGATTGCGGGGGATTTGTTTGGGGTTTAGGCTAGGAGCACAAAGAAAAAAAAGAGAAAAGGAGAAGTGTATAAATTATATTAAACCTTCTTCTATGTTTTTAAAGCCGGTTTTTGCATCTACATTATTCCATAAAATATCAAATACAGTTTGTGCTATGGGCATTTCGGCATTTACTTTTTCGTTGATGATGTGCATACATTTTGCAGCATTGTAACCTTCTGCTACCATACTCATTTCTAGTTGTGCATTTTTAACAGAGTACCCCTTTCCTATCATATTGCCAAAAGTTCTGTTTCGGCTAAAAAGAGAATAACAAGTAACCAGCAAATCTCCCAAATACACAGAGGCTGCATAGTTTGCATGCTTGTTGGCCGTTTTGTTTTTACCGTGTTCCATATAACCAACCTCGGCATTTATAATTCCAGCTTTACGAAGAAAGCCTGCCATTTCATCTGCACTGTTTGCAATTAGAACGCTTAAAAAATTATCCCCATAATCAAGCCCGTGTGCAATGCCTGCAGCTACAGCATAAATATTTTTTAATACTGCTGCATATTGCACGCCGTAAATATCTTTATTGGTTACGGTGTTTAAATAATCAGTTTTAAAATGGGTTGCTATTGCAGCAGTGGCTTCCTCATCCACACCGGTAAAAGTTAGATAAGATAATTTTTCTGCTGCTACTTCTTCTGCGTGGCACGGACCAAGTAAGGCAAAATAATTTTCAATTTTTACTCCAAAATTCTTTTGCAAGAAATCATTTAATAGTTCATTTTCTTCAGGCAAAATACCCTTCACAGCAGAAACTATTTTTTTCCCTTCAAAAATATTTTTATTTAACGATGATAAAACTTCGCTTACAAAGGCTGAGGGTATAGCTATTACAATTACATCTGAATTTATTATTACATCTTCTACATTTGTAGATAACAGTAATTTATTTACATCAAAACGGGCAGCAGTAAGGTATTGAGGATTGTGTTTTTTTATTTTAAATTGTTCAATAGCTTCTGCGCTACGGTTCCACCACCAGATAGTATTATTATTATCAGTTAATATTTTTGCAATGGCGGTTCCCCAGCTTCCGCTTCCTAGTATTCCGAAGGTCATTTTTTTATTTGTTGTTTTGTGTTTGTTGTTTTTCGTTCTTCGTTTATTGTTTCTCGTTTGGTTTGTAAATTCTTGACGATGGTTTCTTTTAGTAAAGTCACAAACCAGAAAAGCATTTTCCACTTTCGAGTTTTATAAACCCAATGTTTCTACAGCTTTAAAAGCAGCCAATTGGCTTGCATCTTTTTTATTAAATCCTTTTGCTGCGGCTATTACTTCGCCATCAATGGTAGCACCAATAGTAAATAAACGCCTACCACTTTCAAATGATTCGGATACTATTGTAAATTCAAGTTGCTTACCATTTTTATTAGCCCAGCCGTACAATTTATTTTTGATGTTTATTTCTATAGATTCTAAATCATCGGTAAACATGTGGTTGTGAATAATATATTGTTCTACCCATATTTGTGTTTTATCATAACCTTTATCCAAAAAAACAGCCCCTATGAGCGCTTCTAAAGTATTACCAAATATTTGAGATGATTTTAATGCGTTGTCTAATTTATTGTATATAGTGATTTTTTTCAATCCCATTTTTAAAGCTATTTCATTTAGCTTTTGGCGATTTACCATTTTGCTGCGCATCTCAGTTAAAAAACCTTCGTCTTTGTAAGGATATTTTCTAAAAAGATAATGCGCAATAATAGAACTCAACACAGCGTCTCCCAAAAACTCCAACCGTTCATTGTTTTCATCTGCACCTTCCCGCATAGAACGATGACTCAGTGCAGTTTTATATAACTGTACATTGCCTGGTTTAAACCCGGTAACATTGTTTAATTGCTTTTTAAAATCTTTTGTTACGGGTTCATCTATAAATAAACCCTGTAAATATTGAAGTGTTTTTTTGATACAGAAACGTTTTTAATAATTATTGTACTATCCTTTTACTGAAAGTTTTTAAAGATAAAAGTTATAGATTTTATATTAGAGTAATTAAAATTATTCTATTTTTTTTAGACATGAGCAAAGAAAATGCTATTAAAAAAAAAGTTATGATGAAAAAGGTATGTCGAACAAATATGTGACATTACAATTGGGGTCCTAATTATAGCGGAACTGTTTTATTGCTTCGACAACAAAAATCTTTATCAGGAAAAATGCTATAGTTTTTATGGGAATAAATAGAACAAAAGATCTCATGTCCCCTCTTAAATCTATGCCTTATACTTCTTTATAATAACACTAGCATTGTGACCACCAAAGCCAAAAGTATTGCTTAATGCAGCATTCACAGTTCTGTGTTGTGCTTTATTGAAAGTAAAATTTAGTTTGGGATCAAGATCAGGATCATCTGTAAAATGATTAATGGTAGGAGGAATAATATCTCTTGTAACAGCTAGAATACAAGCGAGCGCTTCTAATACACCTGCTGCTCCAAGGCAATGCCCTGTCATGCTTTTTGTAGCACTTATGTTTAAGTTATAAGCATGCTCGCCAAACACATTCATTATGGCTTTGGTTTCTGCCACATCTCCAAGTGGAGTGGAGGTTCCGTGAACATTTATATAATCTATATCAGTTGGTACCATACCTGCATCTGCAAGGGCTACGTTCATTACATTTTTTGCACCCAATCCTTCAGGATGAGGGGCTGTAATGTGATGTGCATCTGCAGTAGCTCCACCACCGGCAATTTCGCAATATATTTTTGCACCACGTGCTAGCGCATGATCTAAACTTTCTAATATTAAAATTCCTGCACCTTCTCCCATTACAAAACCATCTCGGTCTTTATCAAATGGACGACTTGCAGTTTTGGGATCATCGTTTCTCTCGCTCATTGCTTTCATGGCATTAAAGCCACCAACGCCTGCAGCACAAATAACGGCTTCGCTACCACCGGTAACGATTACATCTGCTTTGTTTAAACGAATATTATCAAAGGCATCTATTATTGCATTTGTAGAAGATGCGCAAGCACTTACTACGGCAAAGTTTGGACCACGAA
The DNA here is from genome assembly GCA_031424845.1 of Ferruginibacter sp. Classification (GTDB taxonomy): domain Bacteria; phylum Bacteroidota; class Bacteroidia; order Chitinophagales; family Chitinophagaceae; genus Ferruginibacter. The sequence goes on along the minus strand of JANPIF010000431.1, from coordinate 8,540 downwards.
AACCATGGCGCATACTTATTTGTCCTGCAGCAATATCCAATATCATTTTGGGGATGAAGAATGGATTAAATCTTGGTGTACCATCGCCTTGTGCGTAGTTCATTACTTCTTCCTGAAAAGTCATAATACCGCCAATACCACTTCCAAAAATTACGCCTACCCTATCTGCATTTGCATTTTCGGGTGTGAGCCCTGCATCTTTTACAGCTTCGTCTGCAGCAACTATAGCAAACTGTGTAAAACGATCCATTTTGCGGGCTTCCTTACGGTCTATATATACCGTTGGATCAAAATTTTTAACCTCGCAAGCAAACCTGGTTTTAAACTTAGAAGCATCAAACTGGGCTATCATATCGCAGCCGCTAACACCATCGGTAAGTCCCTGCCAATATTCTTCAACAGTATTTCCCAATGCGGTGAGCGCACCTAGCCCTGTAACAACTACTCTTTTTAAAGCCATAAATATTGCCTGTAAAAATTAAAATATCCGTTCCGCATTATACGGAACGGATGAGGAAATTACTTTGCGTTCTCTTCCAAATAAGAAACCGCCTGACCCACTGTAGTAATGGTTTCAGCCTGTTCGTCAGGAATAGAAATATTGAATTCTTTTTCAAATTCCATAATAAGTTCTACCGTATCTAAGCTATCGGCGCCTAGGTCGTTGGTAAAAGAAGCTTCGGTGGTAACTTCTGCTTCATCTACACCTAATTTATCAACGATAATTTTTTTGACTCTTGTAGCGATGTCTGACATGTTTGTAATATTTAGTTAATACGCTGCAAAAATATACTTTTTGGTAAAAAAACAATCAATTAAAAAAATTTGTTTGGATATGTTTATAAGATGTTTTTTTTAAGCTATGTGAATATTAGAAAGTTTAAAAGATTTTAACTGAGAAATTGGTTTTAAACAAATGCTCATTAGTTTTTAAATATGTGATCTTAAAAATCTACTGCACAATAAAAGTTGAAAAAAGATAACATGCTGAAGAGCTGCGGTGGAATGAGTGATGTAAGGTTGTGTATGTATGTGCCTTTTTGCACATATGCATACACAAACTTACGGTACAGCGGATGAGACCGATCTACAGGTGAAAAAAGATATGAAGTCGAAAGCCCAAAAAGAAACCTCACCCCCGCTCTTCAAAGGAAACTGACTCCGATCCTTTAAAATGCTTTGCATTTTCACAGAGTATAAAAGTCCCCATCAGGAAATTTAGCGGGCTAGGGAGGACTATATTAAATATGGATTCCCACTTCTTTCCTCACCAATGGTTGTTGTAGGCCCATGACCACTGTACACAATAGTATCATCTGGCAACGTAAGTAAATTTTCTTTAATGCTTTTTATAAGTTGCTCGTGTTTGCCGCCTGGTAAATCACTCCGGCCAACACTGTTTTTAAATAATGCGTCGCCACTTATTACAAACTTATTTTCTTGGCAATAAAAACTTAAACTGCCGGGGCTATGGCCTGGTGTAAGCAAAATATTTAATTCATCGTTTCCAAGCTTAAGTTTATCTCCTTCATTTAATAAAACAACATCTCCTGTATAATTATCAAAAGGCATATTGTACATAAGGCCACTGGTAGGTGCAAAGGCGAGTACAGCTTTTTCATTTTCGTGTATTTGTAAAGTGAGGTTGTATTTTTCTGCCACCATTTTATTTCCAAATACATGATCGAGATGGCAATGTGTGTTTAACAGCATAACCGGCTTTAGTTTATTATCGTATATATATCCAGCTAATTCTTCTTTTTCGGCATCAAAATAACAGCCGGGGTCAATGATGATGCAGTCGTTAAACTCATTATAAAGTATGTAGGTATTTTCTTGAATTGGACTAAATTCGAAAGATTTTATTTGTAGCATGTAGGCTATTTTAAAATGATTTTAATTGTAAGTTGTAATAAACTAATTTTAAGACTTAATATAACAGATAAGTATGGCAAAGTTCAGCAGAATAATTCTTTTTTCCTTCATTTTCATCTTTTCCGGTATTTCAATTTTTGCACAAGTAAATGCTGTAACCTTTGGTAAAAATCGGGTGCAATACAAAAAATTTAAATGGCAGTTTTACCAGACTCAAAATTTCAATGTATATTTTTATGAAGGCGGGCAAGAGCTTGCAAAATTTGCTGCACAGGCTGCAGAAAAAGAATTACCTCAAATTGAAGCTGCTGCTGAATATAGCTTACAACGTAGAGCAAATGTAATTTTATACAATGAGTTTGCTGATATGCAACAAACCAATATTGGCCTCGAAACTGATTTGCTTAATACAGGATCTGTAACCCGCCTTGTAAATAATAAAATGGTGGTGTATTACGATGCTAATCATTATAACTTAAGACGCCAACTAAGGCAAGGCATTGCAGATATCATTACAAAAAATGTATTGTTTGGTGATGATTTGGGAGAAGTAGCAAGCAACCAAACTCTACTTGATTTACCTGTATGGCTTACTGATGGCTACGTAGCATACCTTGGCGAAAACTGGAGCACAGACCTTGATGATGAATTGAAAAGCGAAATACTGAGTGGGAACTATACAAAGTTTTCAAAATTTGCTTTTGAAAAACCGTTGCTTGCAGGCCATTCATTTTGGTATTATATTGAAGAAAAATACAAAAAAGAAAACGTTACCTATTTCCTTTACCTCGCAAGAATTTATAAAAACTTAAACAAAGCAAGCAGGCAAATAACTAAACTTAGTTTTAAAGAATTGCAAGCTGAGTTTATGGAATATCAAGATGATAAGTATTACAAAGACATTGCTCGTAGAAAGGCTTATCCTAAAGGAAATTACGTAGAAGGTTTTGAAATAAGCAAGCGCTTAAATTATTATCGTTTTAATGTGAACCCCAATAAAAAGAACAACGATTATGTAGTTACACAATTTAAAAAAGGAATAACAAGGTTGATATTAAACAGTGGTTATGAAAACAAAACCTTGCTTAAATATGGTAACAGATCCTATGAAGCAAAAGTAAATCCCAGTTATCCCATTGTGGCTTGGGACCCAAAAGGCACGAGGATTTCCGTTATTTACACTACTGAAGGAAAACTAAAATTGTTTGTGTATGATGTATTGAGCAACCTTAAACAATATACATTTGACATCACCGATAAATTTGACCAAGTACAGGATATGAAGTATATGCTGGACAGCAGAACGTTACTCATATCTGCTGTAAAAAATGGTCACGCAGATATTTACACTTTTGGAATAGAAAAAGAAAAACTTACACAAATTACCAACGATGTGTATGATGATTTAGATGCCACATTTGTATCATTCCCCGGCAAGACAGGTATTATTTATAGCAGCAACAGGCCATCGCCTTCTGCCGTAAGCAGCGATACAGTTTTGCCAAGCAACAATCGTTTCAATGTTTTTTTAATTACCAATTTTGGTGATAAACCAGAGCTTAACCAAATAACACAACTTACCAATTTAAAATATGGTGATGCTCGTTTTCCTACACCCTATAACAGCAACCACTTTACTTTTGTGAGCGATGAAAATGGTATTGGTAACCGCTATGCTGGTTTTTTTACAACTAAAGCTGAAGGGTTAGATACACTTGTTTTAATTGGGGATGATATACTACGCAATCCTTCACAAAAAGATGTAGACAGTACATTGAGAGCCTATAAAAAAACTGATATAGATTCAGTTGCTATTGTAGCGGTATCATCAGATTCTGCATATACTTTTCCATTAAGTAATTACCCAAGTTCGTTAGCAGAAAGCAGGGTAGCAGGAGATAATAACCAGCTAAGCGAAGTAACCCGCCAGAGCGATGAAAAGGTCTTATATAAAATGAAGATTGATGACAATACTTTGCGCCAACGAAATGTGAGTGCTGTACCTACAGAATACGCAAAAAAATTAATGAGGGAAAGTAGACTTACAAAAGTAAATGCTGCAAGTGGCAAAGTAAATACGGTTGCTCCTGCCGCAGATACTGCAAAAAAACAAGATGACTTTTTTCAGAATGAATTTGCAAATGATACCACGAAAAGAAATAATGTAAGCACAATTGACAGAGCAGATTTTAAGGATAATGAAAACGTACTTGCAAGGGCAAAATTGTTTACTTATCAACCAAAGAAATTTTCTGCAGATTATGGTGCAGCTGCAATAACAAATACTATTTTAATAAACAGGTACCAACCATACCAAGGCGGGTCGGGGCCTGTAATGTTAGGCAGTAGCACTCCTTTAAATGGTATATTACGTTTGGGTACATCTGACCTGATGGAAGATATAAAAATTACCGGAGGTGTAAAGATGGGAACCAATCTTAAGGACAACGAGTGGCTTTTAAATTATCAAAACCTAAAACGTAGAATTGATTGGGGACTTACCTATTATAGAAATACACAAAGCTTAGGTTTTTCTTTTCAACCATCTGCTACTACACCACCTATTTTTTTAGAGGGTAAACAATTTACTAATCTATACCAAGCAAACATTTCATATCCTTTTGATGTTACAAAAAGCATAAGATTTAGTACAGGAATACGTTCCGATAATCAAGTTGTAAATGCTTCTCAGCGCTTGCCTGAAACCTTGCTTTTTGAAAATGATCGCACACTTTATCAAACCAGTCATTTAGAATTTGTGTATGATAACAGTGTGATGGCTGCCATGAATATTTACAATGGCGCAAGAGCAAAAATTTATGCAGATTTTAATAGACAGATAAATAAAGTACAATTTGCTGAAGGACCAAATACATACAATATTGGTTTTGATGCACGTTATTATTATCCCATTTATAAAAACTTTATTTGGGCTGGCCGTGCAGCAGGCGATTTTAGTTTTGGCAACCAAAAATTAATTTATTACCTCGGTGGTATTGATAACTGGTTAATGTTTGGTGGCAATACAAAAAAGGATGGAACAGATAAATATTTTGCTACCAATAACCCACCTGCAAACGATCAGGATTACGCATTTCAATGCCTTGCAGTAAACATGCGAGGTTATATTCAAAATATAGCAAGTGGTAACAATGCATTGGTAATAAACAGTGAATTCCGTTTACCTGTTTTCACTACACTGTTTGATAAAACCATCAACAATGCATTTATAAGAAATTTTATGGTAACCCAATTCATAGATCTTGGTACGGCTTGGAATGGCGGTTATGATGGCATAAAACGTCCAGAAATAAATTACTCAAATGGTGGCCCGGTAAACGTACGAGTAAAAGCCGGTGGTATTGGTCCATTTGCCGGTGGATATGGTTTTGGCTTGCGAAGCACACTACTTGGTTACTTTGTAAAGTTTGATGCAGCATGGCAAATGAACGGCGTTTTTAGAGGTAAACCACAAACCTATTTTTCTTTAGGGTTAGATTTTTAAAACCAGCTTTATAAACTTTAAAAAAACGGATGCCAACTTTAAATTAGTTGGCATCCGTTTTTTATTTATTTAAATATTTTGGGGCTATTATTTTCATACAACAATTAAACTGGGTACCGGCTGTATGTAGTAGTGCCGCTGCAAACTTTATAATCATTTAAAGTTTATAATGGCGGCAGCTACTACTGCCCATCCGGCAGCCTTTCGGCATTTAATCTTGGGTGAACAATAATTTGAACACTTCAATAAAAATTAAGAATATTTTCATATTGCATTTTAAGTTCTTTGAAATAAGAAATGATAGATTTTGTTGTAGTGTCAGGGTGAGGCACTCATAAAAAAGATTTATGCTCTTTGCAAATGACAAAAGGTCGATTCTATTAGGGTGTCAGGCTGAGCTTGTCGAAGCCGATGTGCTTCTTTAAACCCGCCTTCGACAGGCTCAGGCTGACATTGTAATAATTTGAAATTGAAAGGTTTGAATAGTGTGTCATTAGCAGCTTGTTGAACCCGTTGTACTAAACTAACCCGCCTTCGACGGTCTCAGGCTGACATTTCAATAATTTAAACCGGAATGTGCTTATCCTATGAAAAGAATATTTTCTTTATCATTTACTTTTTACATCAACCCTTAAACCCGGAAAACATTTAATTAAAAACCAGCACAACGAATACAATCCCGTTAGTAAAAATGTAACCGACCATGTTTTTGTATGTGCAAAAGGCGAAAGGAATCTATTCGCAATTTCTGCGGCCATACTTAAAGGATTGTGCAAAACATCCCAACTATTCCAACGCTCAAATCTTCCGAGATAAACTCCGAACGAACCTGCAAAAAGTAGCATTACAACCATTGGAGTAACATACTTTTTAATAAAAATTTTTTGCAGGTATTTCTCTGTATTTATTACAGAAGCAAATGCGAGTACCAACCCTGTAAGGGATGATATAAAGAGCAAGACCGCATCGTACCATAAAGGCGCAGCTTGAGTATCAGCAAGGTGTATAATATCTGTAACGATATACAATGCATTGGGAAAAAATAACAACCAGCACATAAAAACCAACACTTGTATTAATATTTTACTCCCTTTTAAATGCTTAAAACCAATACTTATTATGTAAGGAATCCATGCAAGAAACAAATTCCAAATCATAAATAAATAACTGCTGTTGCCAGCATATAACATTCTTGCAGCTATCATTGCTGCTATAAATAAAAAACAACAGGAAAGCCATTGTGCAAAAGGCGAAAATATTTTTTTCATTGATTAATAAATTTAAAAATTGGAGGAACAAATATGATTAGCGCACAAATAAATGCGACAACAGCAGCCAATAAAACTGCTGCCGCTGCTACATCTTTAATTATTTTAATGGTTGGGTTTATTTCTTTAGTAGTTGCATCACATAATTTTTCAATAGCAGTATTTATAAGTTCTGCAGAAAGTACAAAGCCAATATTCATTATTACCACTAACCATTCTATTGTAGAAATATTTAAGGTATAACCGATAAGACAAACAACAACTGCACAGAATGTTTCTATCTTAAAATTTCTTTCATTTACAAAAGCATATTGCAAACCTTGTAGTGCAAATACAAATGCATTTTTAGTTTTTTTCATAATCTTTTATTGAGCGTTTATTCTTGTTTTCAGTATTGATGTTTCCTCAGTAACTAATTCAATCCATTTACAATCTTTTAATGATGCAGAGTTTGCACCACGTTTATATGCAACTATAAATTTTTTCCAATACTCAGGCATGGTTAAAAAGCCATACAATACTGTTGCCGCTACAGGAAAAGATAGGTGTTTATTGCCAAGCATAAAACATTGTAAACAAACTTCACCTTCATCTGTAGTATCGTATTCCAAAAGAATGTGTTTAATATCATGCTTGGCATAATAAGGCAACAATACTAAATTCTTATCGGTAAGGAATTTAAATAGATCATTACCAAGTGTACCCTTTTTCATTTGCGAAAGTGTTTGCATAGTATGTAGAAATGGTAATGGTTTTCGTACAAATTTTAAAAATGGTAATGCCATGTTGTGGGTAAGAAAAACTAAAATCTGCGATCGTATTTTAATAATGTGTTTGTGCATGTTGAATATTTTTAAAGAAATAAAATACTTTAGAAATAATAATAGTAGGATTTTATTGGAGTGTCAGGCTGAGCTTGTCGAAGCCGATGTGCTTCTTTAAACATGTCTTCAACAGGCTCAGGCTGATACCAAAATTATTTGAGACGAATGCTTATTATTTTGCAACAGTCACAACATTGCTACCATACCAATTTATTTTTCTACTACCATACATTACTAAAGCAAGAATAATAAACAAGCCAATACTGCCAACAAGTAACGCAGTATCTTCTAACCTTATCAAAATAAATATAAAGCCATACAAAGCACTAAGCAATGAACCAAAAATTGTGGCAGATTTCCAAGTAGTAAAATGGCTTTTTGCATACAATGTAATTAATGAAACAGTAGCAGCGGCGGCAGTCAAGTAAGCATAATCAAACAAAATATATTCACTTATGCTTAGCAGTAAAGCATAAAATATAACCAATGCAAGTCCAACCAAAACGTATTGCACCGGATGCAATGGTTTTTTCTGCATCAACTCAATTATAAAAAATAATGCGAACGTTAAACCAATAAGCAGGATAGCATATTTTACACTTCGGGTAGTTTTATTGTACTGGTCCGCTGGTTGTACAAGACTCACACCAAAGGCAGTGTTACCAATTTTTAAAGCACCGGTTTTTACAACTGTCCCAAAAGATAAATTGGCCCTGTTAAAACTCCATTGTGCATTAAACCCGCTATCTGTAACGCTGCGTTGTGTTGGTAAACTATTGCCATCAAAAGATGGATTAGGCCATTTTGAGGTAACCAAAAATTTACTGTTTACACTCATTGGTACAAAATGTAATTGCTCACTTCCTTTTAATTTTACATCCATTTTAAATTGAACTCCTGCTTTTATAATTTCTGCAGAAATATTTATTGGTACCGAAAGTCCAACTTCACCCAAGTCATTTACTGGTAATCCTGGGTCAAGCATTAATTTTTGATTATTAAAATCAACCATTATTTCTTCTTCAATGCCTTTAAAATCGCTGAGGCTAAAACAAAGCTTAGCATTAG
>JANPIF010000430.1:0-3283 GCA_031424845.1 Ferruginibacter sp. | reverse complement strand
TATGCGGTGCACTAACCCATAACGGGTAAGTTCGCTCTCATCTATCTCCGGGCAATTTTTTTGCAGATGCCAAGCTACGGCATTTATGAGCGTATTATCTGGATTGCCGCTGCCGGGATGAACAACCATGCCAACAGGTTTATTAATGACCATTAAATCTCCATCTTCATATACAATATTTAATGGTATATCCTGCGGAATTATTTCGGATGATTCGGGCGAATTGGTATCATAAACAACAATTTTATCGCCGGGACGAGTATTATAATTTTTCTTTGTAGGTTTATCATTCACCAATATCATTTCGTTTTCTATGGCCTGCTGAATTTTATTTCGGGTAGCACCTTCAATGCGCTGCATTAAGAATTTATCTATCCTAATGGCTTCCTGCCCTTTATCGATAACAATTACGTGACGCTCAAAAAGTTCGTCTGAATCATTTATTTCTTCGGTTGTTATTTCTTCGTTTTCCATATTTGTTTTACTGACCACAGACAACGGACGACAGACCACGGGTTTCTGCGAATGCCATCTTCTTATCTTTTTAAAAGATTTATTTCATTTTAATGCCAACTGTCAACTGTCAACTGCCAACTGCCAACTGCCAACTGCCAACTGCCAACTGCCAACTGCCAACTGTACGCTATCTTTGCAAAGTAAAACATTTACAACTGTATGCAGAACGTAATATTTAAAGATTTGGGAATAATTGATTATAAAACCGCTTGGGATTATCAAGAAAAGTTACTGCAACAAAACGTATCGGTAAAATCTGCCATAAGAAATGATGAAACGCTAGCTGATAAAATGGATACACAACATTATTTCTTGCTTTGCGAACATGAACCCGTTTATACCTTAGGCAAAAGTGGTGATATGAAAAATGTGTTAATGAGCGAAGAAGAGCTGTCTGAAAACCATATACAGTTTTTTAAAACAAACAGGGGAGGAGATATTACATTTCATGGACTGCAACAAATTGTGGGATATCCAATTATAGACCTTGAAAAATTTTATACTGATATTGGAAAATACTTAAGAAACTTAGAAGAAGTGATTATTTTGACCATTGCAGAATATGGTATAAAAGGAGAAAGAAGTGCAGGAGAAACTGGTGTGTGGATAGAACCCGGAATAGCAGGCAAAGAAAGGAAAATTTGCGCTATCGGCGTACGTTGTAGCAGATGGATAACCATGCATGGATTTGCGCTTAATGTAAACACTGAACTTACTTATTTTGATAATATTATTCCGTGCGGCATTGTAAACAAACAGGTAACATCAATTGAAAAAGAGCTGGGAAAAAAAGTTGTTTTTGTAGAAGTAAAAGAAAAAGTAAGGGAGAATTTTAAAAAGATTTTTGATGTACAGTTTCTTGAAGATGCAGAGAATAGTTTATAACCTTATAGTTTTTTTGGATCCTTTGTTATCTGAAATTTGTTATTCTCTATCATGGTTCCGTTTTCATAAAGCTCGAAACGAAACCAACCTGTCCGTACAAAATTTACTTTCTCAATAATTAAATATTCTTCTTTAAGTTTTGTGAGTTCAAATAAAAACTTTTCAGTTTCATCGAAAAATTTTACTGTGTATTTTTTTACATTGCTTTCTGGTAAATAGATTACAATATTATTATCTTTTGCGGTAAATATAGTGCTACTTGGATAAGTAATACCAGACTTGCCGGGTGGGTAAACCATGCCTGAATCTCGGTTCGTATTCCAAGGGAATTTATCTTGCGTTAAAACTTCTGACCCGTAAATATCTTTTACCGGACGGGCTGGCGCAGTAATAATATATGCCCCACCTTCAAAAGCTACAAAAACCCTGTAATACATTTTATTATAAGGTGCATTTGCATCTGCAAAACCATTCTCTTTACTTTGCGGGCTCAGTACGCTTCCTATTGTTGAGTAGTTTTTTAAACTATCGTATGAGCGTTGAATGTTAAGTGCAGTTATTGGTTTTAAATAATCGTTTACCCAACTTACTATAATTTTATTATTGATGTTTTTTACTGTAATAGATGGTAAAGGTTGCACTTGCGCACACAAAATATTTGTTGTAAATAATAATAGTATAAAGAGGGAAACCTGTTTTATCATAATCTTATCGGATATGCAAATATAAAAGCAATATCTATCAGCTAGATGGACGGATAAATTTAGGTTGTTAAATTTATTTAAAAAATTAATGTATTTCCTTTTAATGATTTATTACCCTGTAAGCCACCAGTGTGGAGGCATAAAATATTGCTTCCAGTTTTAAAATATCCACTTTTTAATTTTTCACTAATGGCATACATCATTTTTGCTGTGTAGACAAAATCAGTAGGTATATTTTCTTCATTGTAAAAACGGTTCATAAAACTGATAAGTTCTTCAGAATATTTTGCATAACCACCAAAATGAAATTCATTAAAAATAGTAGGCTTGTTGGTAGCTGGAACATGTAAAAAATTTAATCTTTCATAAATGTCTGTCATGTTTTTAATTACAGGCACAGCTATTACTTCCTGCTCTATTTGCTTTTTTAACAGCAACCCTGCAAGTGTAGTAGCAGTGCCCACAGAAGTACAAATATGTGTGTAATTTTCTGCATTCACAGCATCCATGATAAATGAAGCACCTCTAGCTCCATCATAGTTGTAACCACCCTCTGGCACCATTGAAAAACTTCCAAATTCGGCGGTAAGTTGCTCTAATAATATTGAACTGTTTTCTTTATAATCTTGCCTTGGTATAAATTTTAAATGCATACCAAGTTCTATGCACCTTAAAAGAGTATGAGATAGATGTTCTGCTTTTTCACCTCTTACAATACCAATACTTTTTATATTATTTTGTTTGCACAAATAAGCCGTGGCAACTAAATGATTTGAGTAAGCCCCACCAAAAGTGAGTAAAGTTTTATGACTGGATTGTAAACAGTTTTGTACAAAATAATGTAGTTTAAATAATTTATTGCCAGATACATCTTCATGTATTTTATCTAATCTGGCAATGGTAACACTTGTATCATTTTGGGTATATAGTTTACCCTCCAGAGTATCAAAAGTGATATTGTGAAGCGGAAGAAGCATTCTGTAAAATGAAGTATTTTTTATAAGTGTTGGTAATATTCTTTGTGACTCAATTCCGCTATTTTTGCTTCTGCAAATTAATTATTAAGTAATGAAAATGATTGAACAATTTTATGTTGTACAATCAGATCTAATAGAAATAAAATTTTATAAAACAGCATGAAACCAACTCTTTTAATTTTAGCCGCAGGTATGGCAAGC
>JANPIF010000429.1:0-2215 GCA_031424845.1 Ferruginibacter sp. | reverse complement strand
GTGGTAGAAACCGGTACTCATGATTCTTTATTAAACGAAAAAGGATTATATTATGCCATGTGGCGCCAGCAGATTGGAGAAAGAAAAAAAGTTGCCTCCCCAAGTATAGCAGTAGGCGGTGAAATATCGAAAAAAATATAGACACTAATAAATAAACATTTTTAACCCGAAACTATTAAATATGACAGCAATACAAATTCTAGGTTTAGCTGCAGGTACTATAACATCCTTTACATTTATACCACAGGTAATACAAATCTGGAAAACAAAATCTGCAAAAGATTTATCTCTAGTAATGTTATTGTTATTAATTGTTGGAGTATCCATGTGGTTGGCTTATGGTATACTCGTAAAAGATCCAGCAATTATTTATACCAATAGCATGGTACTTGCCATGAGTTTAATGATGCTATTTTTTAAATTTAAGTTTAAGCAATAGTCAAAATGATATTATGAAAGAAGAAAAACAATTACCTACGCCAAATGCACTCTGGAGTATGATTACCATGAAATGCCCAAGGTGCCGGCGTGGTGAAATGTTTAACACTACTAGTGCCTATAAAAAACTTTCTCTTAAAAATATTTTTGCAATGCCGGATAATTGCCCTGTATGCGGACAAAAATATGATATGGAACCTGGTTTTTGGTACGGCACAAGTTATGTGAGTTATGCACTTACGGTAGCATTATCTGTTGCAACATTTGTAGCCTGGGTAGTGTTAATTGGTATTTCTGTAAAGGAAGGCGACAATAGAATTTTTTGGTGGCTTGGCATTAATGCTTTTATATTAATAGCTGCGCAACCCTGGCTTATGCGTTTAAGTAGGGTTTTATATATTCGTTTTTTTGTGAGCTATGATAAGGATTATGAAAAAACCAGACCTAAGGAATTTGAATGATTTTGTTAATGGTGAATGGTGAGGTGTGAATAGGTCTTCAATTTTTTAGTCATTATTATATTTTAAAACTACAAATTTTCTTGTACCTCAATAATTGTTTTAGCTGTTTAATTGACAATTCACTATTCACCATTCACATCTTCACCATTTACATAACTATTTTTTCTTTATATTAAACACCAGGGGCACATTCACTTTCACACTAAAATTTCTACCCATATTAAACACACCGTTTCTTCCGGTTATAATATTTTGAGCAGCGTATTTTAACCTGCTTAAATGGCTTTGGTAAGCAACATTACCAATATTATTTGCAGAGAAATTTATGGTAAATAATGTTTTACCATTTTTGCAATTTACATCTGTTCCTACACCTACATTAAATAAAGTGTAGCCAGGTGTGGGAGTTTCTGTATCAAATGCTGTAAATGCTTTTGATTGTTTAAATGTATTATCCATTTCTATTTTTCCATATAAATTAGAAAGTGAAGTACCAGTCTTTTTAAAATCTCCTCTTAACTCAGTAAGTAATTTTGGGGCAGGTATAAAAGGTAAATTATTTGTGCCTTCTATTTTTTCTTTTAGCCTTCCACGCACATACGAAAATGTATTTTGAAAATGCAACCAGTCAATGGGATGCGGATGCACATCAAGTGTTGCTTCTATTCCTGCAATAACAGCTTTGCGTTGGTCAAAATTAAATGCAGCAAGGTCCTCTCCATCTACATTTACAGTAGAATCGCCCCCAGAAACTGCCGGTAATTTTTTATAAAAAATAAAATTACTAAATGAGTTTACATAGCCTGCCAAATTAAAGGATACATGTTCATTATTCAATTCTATCGATGCATCCATTTGTGTACTAAGTTCGCTTTTTAAATTGTTGTTTCCATATTCATAACGAATGGTTCCTTCATGTGCGCCATTGCTTGCAAGTTCGGGTATGCTTGGCGCACGAAAAGCACGGGCAATATTTAATTTAAGATTTACATTTTTATTTGCTTCATAGGCGGCCCCTATACTTCCAGAAAAATTATTGAACTGCTTATTAAATGCGTTTCCTTTTATATCTCCATTTTCATCAATCAAATTATTAACCTTAATGTTTCTATTATCAAATCTTGCTCCACCACTAATTGTTAATTTGTTGAGGTCTTTTTCAGTAAAAATAAAAATTCCTGCATCGTTTAAAGTATAGTTTGGTATTAGCTGTTCTATTCCTCTATTGGTATTTTTTTGGTTCATACCACTAATTCCTATTGATGGTTTCCATCCATTTTTTTCTTTGATATGAAATTGTGAAGTAACAGTTTTTG
>JANPIF010000428.1:0-1099 GCA_031424845.1 Ferruginibacter sp. | reverse complement strand
CGTACATCTTCAAAAACACCTTCACTCATATATCTCCCTCTTACATCTTGCATTACGAAAATGTAATTTTCTTTCACGTAAGCGGCTTTATAACCACGGGAAATTGGAGCATAATTATTTTCGCCATATGGTGCACAAGAATAAGGCGTACGTGTCATTAAAAACGGATGTTTTTCACTGCTATCTTTTGGAATATAAAAGGAAGTGAAAAGTTTTACACCATCTCTCATGGTGATGTAAAGTTCTTTTTTAGTATAATTTTCTTTAAAGAACTTTTCGTTTATTTCTTGCGCATTGGCGTAAAATGTAAATAGAACAAAGACTGCTATAGATACTAATTTGTACATTGTGTAAGTTTTAAGTTGAACTATAAATTTAGTGAACATAATTGCTTTTACAATGAATAATGATGAACGGTTGATAGAAAAGTTTTTTACAGCATTTCAACAGTTAGATGCAAAAGGAATGAATGCATGTTACAGTGATGATATTGCATTTTACGATCCAATGTTTGAGTTGCTGAGGGGAGAGGAAGCTAAAGCAATGTGGGAAATGCTTTGCAAAAATGCAAAAAATTTTTCATTGGGTTTTGATAGTATCAAAAATTTAGATGATGGATATTATACCTGTAACTGGACAGCTACTTACACTTTTTCAAAAACCGGAAGAAAAGTAGTTAACATGTGTAAAGCGCACATGAAAATAGAAAATGGATTAATTACAGAACACAGTGATGGGTGGAGTTTACATAAATGGAGTTCGCAGGCAATTGGATTACCTGGGTATCTTTTAGGATGGGCAGGTTTTTTTAGAAGAAGATTAAAAAACAATGCAAAAAGAAATTTATTAAACTATATGAATGCATCCAACGAACAATTATAAACCATAATTTCTTTTTACATCTCTATCATTTTCTCTGGTTTTGATGGTTTCTCTTTTGTCAAAATGTTTTTTGCCTTTGCCCAAACCAATATCCATTTTTGCCAAACCTTTTTCATTGATAAAAATTTTAAGAGGAATAATACTATATCCTTTTTCTTTTGTTTTATCCTGAAGTTTTTTAAGTTCTTTTTTGTTTAAGAGAAGTTTACGTTCCTGC
>JANPIF010000427.1:0-2945 GCA_031424845.1 Ferruginibacter sp. | reverse complement strand
CGGGCAACCGAGCCCTCCTGCACCTATCACCAGTACATGAGCATCGGAAAGCCGTTGCTGTGCAGCTGCTCCAAATCCATCCAGGATAATCTGCCGGTGATATCGCTCTTTGTTTATCATAATTTATCCGCCCGAGAAAGGAGGCATAATGGCTATGGTATCTTTGTTAGTTAATTGCAGGTTGGTTTGCACCACATCTTTATTCAGGGCAAGTTTATATTTTGTATCAACCAAGTGCGGAAAAGATCGCTCCAGGTATTGCTTCAATTCATCCGTGTTATCGATGTTTGAAATATCCATTTCCTGGTTCTGAATAAATTCGGAGATCTTTCCGAAAGCTATGATATCTATTTTCATTGTCACTATTTAAAAATGCAATTGGTATGAATCCTTTTATAATTTTCTTCCTTCACGATTACATCCGTGAAGTATTACAAATGCAGCACAAAGATATTCTCCTTTATGCATGTGTAAAAAGTAACTTATAAGCCGCTACGGCAAGCACCGATGCCAGCAAATATTTGAGTGCTGTTTGTGGAAACTTGAGTGCACCAAAATAAGCCCCGCATAGCCCACCAACAAAAGCAATACCTACATACGTGATCATATAGCTGTTGAATTGAAATCCTTTTATTAATTGCCCGCCGAGGCCTGCTGCTGAGTTTACAAAAATAAAAGCAGCGCTTACCGCAGCAGTTTGTTTCTGGTCTGCCCATTTAAGCAGTAGCATTACCGGCGACAAAATAATGCCCCCGCCAATGCCAATCATCCCGGATAATAATCCGATTACTCCTCCTATAAACAGCGCCAAAGGAATGTTGGCTTTTCTAAAATCTTTCGGGTCCGTATTTTTAAAAAAGAAGAAACGGATCACCGGTACCAATAACAATGCACCTAGAATTTTTTTGTACACAGCACTATCAATGGCCATGGTACCGCCAATAAAAGAAAGTGGCACGGAGGCTGCTGCAAAGGGCCAGAACAGTTTCCACTTAAAATGCCCCGCCCGGTAAAATTGCAGGAAAGAAGTAGAAGAAACGAACAGGTTTAGCAGCAAGGCTGTGGGTTTCATCACCGCTGGCGATACGGCAAACAGCGCCATCAATGCCAGGTAGCCGCTGGCGCCACCATGGCCCACAGAGGCATATAGAAATGCTACAACAAAAAGTAAAACGTAAAATAAGATAAAGCTTTCAACCATATTTACTGGGGTAATAGCATGATGGTAACAGTTGTGCCGGCCTTGTAAAATTCCTCCGCTTCATCAAGGCAGATCAAACAATTGGAATGTGCAAATGAACTCAGCCGAAAAGATTCCTGCGCATTCAGCGGGGTTGCTTTTCCATTTGCATAAATGCCTTTTAAAAAATGAGTAAGCCCGGCTGTTTTTTTATAATCTGTCGACAGTTCAGCCTGAATAATTGTTACACTATCCTGCTTGCAGGACAACGCCTTTAACGCAGGCAATGCATAATTATAAACGCAACTCAAAACAGATGAAGGGTTTCCCGGCAAGCCAAATACCAGTTGTTTGTTTTTCGTTCCGAAGAACAACGGTTTGCCCGGCCGCTGTTTTACCTTATGAAATATTTGATGAATACCGCAAGCATCAGCAGCCCTTGTTACAAAATCGTAATCGCCCACACTCACGCCTCCGGTCAGTAAAACAACATCGCTGTTTTCCAATGCTTCGTTCAATGATTGTATCAACAGATCGAGGTCATCGCTCACCCAAAATAATTTGATGTCGTTGATGCCTTCATTTTTTAGTGCGGCACTAAGGGCAAAAGAATTTGCTTCATACACCTGCCCAAAAGCCAAAGCCTTTCCTGGTTGTTGTAATTCATTTCCGGTCAGGATCACAGCCACTTTGGGCATAGGATAAACATCCACTTTTGTGGTTCCTATGCCTGCTAAAAAACCGATGGCTGCAGGGCTCAGCAGGCTTCCTTTCGCTATCGCTAATGCATCCGCTTTAATTTCTGAGCCTTTCTCCCGCACATTAGATCCCGGAGATAGCATGGGATCGCCCACAATGATGTTGTTATTTTCTTTTGTGATCTTTTCCTGCATCACAACCGTATCTGCGCCGCCTGGCAATGGTGCGCCGGTAAAAATGCGTGTTGCTTCTCCTGCTTTTATTTGAAGTAATTCGATTGTGCCCGCAGCCATTTCTCCGATAAGGTTGTAAGAAGATAAACCGGCTTCAAACCGGAAGGCATAACCATCCATAGATGATTGACGGAAGCCCGGGATGTCAACAGCAGCAAAAATATCCGCTGCCAAAATATGTCCGGCTGCTTCGTCCAGGTTTATGCGCACGGGCGCAAGCGGCTGAATGGCCTTAGCTATGAGTTCTTTTGCCTGGTTTACTGTAATCATTTATTTATCCTCCAATGGTAATCATACTTCGGTTGTTGATGGCGTTGGCATCCAGCTCTTCAAAGTTGGGTACCATCTGCCCGCCCAGTTCTTTTTTCTTGCTCCAGATGGAAGCAAGTATCAAAGGAAGCACATCTTCCTGATTCCTGAGCGCCGTAAGCAGGTCAGTTTCACCATCAGAGAACAGGCAGTTTTTCAATTTGCCATCCGCCGTCAAGCGCATACGGTTGCAGGTGCTGCAAAAAGGTGCGGTCATGGTACTGATGATGGCGAACGAACCTTCATGGCCGGGAACCATGAAGCCCTTTGCTGTATCGTGAGGAGCACCTTTTACCGGTAACACAGAAAAGTCTTTTCCAATTTCATCCAGAATCTCCTGGTACGAAAACATTTTGTTGCTTGTCCATTTGTTTCCGCTAAAAGGCATAAACTCTATAAACCTTATCTGGATGGGATTGTGCCTGGTCCATTCAATAAAGTCCCTAATCTCTCCTTCGTTCAGCCCTTTCATCACCACTACGTTTACTTTTACTATAAACTTTTCCTGCAACAACAATTCAATG
>JANPIF010000426.1:0-1372 GCA_031424845.1 Ferruginibacter sp. | reverse complement strand
TAAAAAAATTAGGCTTTGAAAGTCCATGGCTGAAAAAATAAAATGATGAGGAAAAGAAATTTATTTCTTTGTTTATTCATAGTTATAGGTTGCGGTTCGTTTGCACAGCAAAAAACATATTGCAACCCAATAAATATAGATTATGGGTATACACCTATCCCAAATTTTTCAGAATGGGGTCGTCATCGTGCAACAGCAGACCCGGTAATTGTTTTGTACAAAAACGATTATCATCGTCTGTAAAAAATGCAGGATCCCAACCACCAATCTTAAACGAATCTACCAATGGTTTCCAATCATTTCCTTTAGGGTTAGTACTCATCCAAATGGTAAAATTATTTGTGTAGGTAGATCCGAACACCAGCATCGTATCGCCCTTTACACCTACAGCAGGTGCACACAATTCATCATATACTTTATTCCATGGGCGAAGAAATCTTTTTGAAACAAAGTTCCACTTCAGCATATCGCTGCTCCACCAATAACCCCACTGGTTGGTACTGAATAAATAGTAATCACCTTTGTAGTTTACAATTACAGGATCTGCCGTGGCTCTGTGTTTACCCCATTCAGAAAAGTTGGGTATAGGTGTATAACCGTAATCAATATTTATGGGATTACAATAAGTTTTTTGCTGAGCAGTACATATACCAACGGTGAAAAATAATAGAACTGATATGAAAAATTTAGAAAACATCTTCTTTTTATTTATGATTAGAGAACATCCACCGCATGAAATCATTTTCGGCAAAGGCTATGTCCCAACTGTTATGGTTAGCCTCCGGATAAACAGTTAATTTTACAGAGCCACCTGCATGTTTAATAGCGCTAGCCATATCTTTTGAATATTGCACATTTACTATATTATCTTTTTCGCCATGAAAAAGCCACCAATTTGTTTTAGTTAATTTAGAAGCAATAGCAGTATCTGCTCCACCACAAATTGGCAAAGCAGCTGCAAACATATTTGGTTTACGACGTACAATTTCAAACGTACCCATACCACCCATTGATAAACCTCCTACATAAAATTGGCTCTTTTGTACAGGGTAATTTTTTTCTAACGTGTTTAATAATTTTAATAGTAAACGCATTGCAGTGGTAGGCTTTCCTGATTTATCAAAATTGAAAATTCTTGTTTTTGTGATGCTATCATTTACAATACTAACATTGCTCCAGTAACTTTTTGAAGAGCATTGAGGAAACACAACAATTGCGGGATAATTTTTACGAATGCTATCACGTAAAAATAACGTGGCTCCGTGTGTTAGTTGTGCTTCATTATCATTGCCTCTTTCGCCTGAGCCGTGTAAAAATAAAATGAGCGGATATTGTTTTGTTGGATCGTAATTTAAGGGTAACAATATCCTGT
>JANPIF010000425.1:0-5451 GCA_031424845.1 Ferruginibacter sp. | reverse complement strand
AACATATTTTTCCATTTACAGATGCTAAGCCCAAACTTTTCATTCCATTACCAGTTATAGGTTCTGCCTATCCACTTACAAGAGCAGTTTTTGGAACAGCGCAAGATCTAAAACATCCTTTTTATCAAGAGATGGTGGGAGCATTCGAAAATGCTGTAAAAGGTCATCCCAATGTTGTATTTGTCAGCGGCCATAGCATACCTTACAACTAATTCAAGATAGTAACTATGTAAATATTGTAAGTGGAAGTGGTAGTAAATCCAATAGAGTATCTCGCAGTAGAAATACCGAATTTGCTACATCATCTACTGGTTTTGCTACTTTAAGCGTTTTAAAAAACAAAACTGTACGCTCCACTTTTTATACTGTAGATGGCGAAGAAGTAGAAGAAGCTTATTCAAAGAATATTCTTGATTTTTCAAAAATTAAACAACTAAAATCTCAGGGAGATACTACTCGTGAACCAGAATATGTATTTAAAGACAGCGCTGTAATTTCTGCAAGTGACAAATACAAAAATGAGACAACGGTAAAAAATTCAGTGCTTGGTAAAAATTATAGGCAAGAATGGAGTACCCCTGTTACTTTTAAAGTTTTTAATTTAAGAAAAGAAAAAGGAGGTTTTAAAATAACAGGAATAGGGGGAGGCAAGCAAACCAAATCATTAAAATTAGAGGATTCGAGAGGAAAAGAATGGACGTTGAGAACAATAGATAAAGATCCTGAAAAAGCAGTACCCGAAAATTTAAGAGGCACAATAGGTCAAGCTATTGTAGTCGATGTAATTTCTGCTAGTAGCCCTTATGCACCTTACACAATTCCCGTATTAGCTGAAGCTGTAGGTGTGCCAGCGGCAAAACCTCAATTTTTCTTTGTACCGGATGATCCAGCATTTGGATATTACCGAACACTATTTGCAAATACTGTTTGCATGCTGGAAGAAAGGCAACCAACGCCGGATGAAACAGATACAAAAAGTACCAATGCTATCATTAATAAATTATTTGAAGATAATGATCATCATATAGACCAACCAGCGGTTTTAAAAGCAAGATTATTAGATATGCTGATTGGTGATTTTGATAGGCATGCAGACCAATGGCGTTGGGGAACAAAAGATACAGGAAAGGGTAAAGTTTATTATCCCGTTCCTAAAGATAGAGATCAAGCCTTTTTTAACAGCAATGGTTTATTGTTAAAATATCTTTCTAATAATGCAATGCCTTTTTTACAAGGGTTTAAAAAAGAAATTAAAGACATAAAAGGTTTAAACTTTGTTGCAAAAGATTTTGACAGAACCTTTATGAATGAGTTAAGTAAGGAGCAGTGGCAAAGCATTGCGGATAGCTTTACTTATAAAATGACAGATGATGTTATTAAAAGAGCAGCTTCAAAATATCCAAGAGAAATTAAAGTTTTAGATTCGGCTTTCACCGTTGAGAAACTGGTAAGTAGAAGAAATAAATTATCTCAGAATGCTATGAAATATTATAATTTTATGGCTAAAGGTGTAACAGTTACGGGTAGTAACGAAGCAGAATTTTATCATTTACAAAATGATAATGGGAGAGTAAAATTATCTGTTTATGATAAAAATAAAGATGGTGATACAACTGATGTAGTTTATCAAAGATCTTTCTCTCGTAAAGAAACCAAAGAGTTGGTTATTTACGGTTTAAATGGGAACGATAAATTTGTGGTAGATGATGATATATCATCCAGAATAAAAGTAAGAATTGTTGGTGGAAAAGGTAGTGATACCTTTGATTTAAAAGGAAACATTAAAAAAACATTGTACGACTTATCTACTGAAAAAAATGTTTTAATAAATACTAAAAAAACGGAAAAAAATCTCTCTACAAATCCTCAAGTTTTGGATTATAGAAATATAGGTTTTCAATATGATCGTTTTATCATTCCACAAATTAACCTTGGTTTTAATGCAGAAGACAAGTTTTTGATTGGACTAGGGTTTACCTCCAGAAAATTTGGTTTTAGAAAAGAGCCATATAAAAGTTTGCAGAAATTTACAACATTGGCAGCAGTAAACAGAGGTGCTTTTTCTGCAAAGTATGATGGGATTTTTAACAATGCAATTTTTAAAAATGACTTAGTTATCAATGCAGATGTTGTAGCGCCCACTCTTACAAACTTTTTCGGGTACGGTAATCAAACAACTTTTGATAAAAATTTACCTTTAAGATATTACAGAACAAGGTATAGATATGCTTCTGCAAATATCTCTATAAGAAAAAGAATTAATGATATATTCCAGTTTTCTTTAGGCCCTTATTATTTCAGATATTGGAATGACATTGATGATAACAGAAATAGAATTCTCCAAAATCCATCAATTATTGGTAAAGATTCACTCACTGTTTATTCAAACAAAGAATATATAGGCGCAAGAGTTAAATTGGATATTAATTATATAAACAATGAAATTTTCCCAACTAGAGGTATTACCTGGTTTACGTCTTTTACTAGTTTACAAGGGTTAAATAGGAACAGTCAACAATTTACCGATATACAATCGGACATGACTATTTATGCATCTATATCTGATCTAAGTAAAATTTCAGGTGTTTTAAGGTTTGGTGGTGGAAGAATCCTGTCTAAAGATTTTGAATTTTTTCAGGCCAAAACTTTGGGTATTCAAAATTATTTAAGAGGTTATAGAAGGAATAGATTCTCTGGTAGAGGAATGGCATATGGCAGTGGCGAATTACGTTTTAAAGTGTTTAAGTCAAAATCGTTTGTATTACCCGGTGATGTAGGTGTATTGGGTTATGCAGATTTTGGAAGAGTTTGGCAGAACAATGAAAAATCTAAAAAATGGCATAATTCATTCGGGGGTGGTATTTATTTTATACCTTTCAATTTGGTTGCAATTACAGCATCCATAGGTGTTTCACCGGAAGATAAATTATTTAATTTTTCTGTAGGCACCAAATTTAACCTCACCTTTTAAAATTTCGATTATGTCGTCTTATACATCTTTATACAAAAAAACGGAGGCTCACGTTACAGAAATGTTCCATAAGCACCAACCCATTTGTTTGGCACTTCATAATTTAGATCATACTGAAAGTGTAGTAAAAAAAGTTAATGAAATAGCAGGCCATTACAACTTAAGTGAGGAAGATATGACAGTTGTTTTTGTAGCTGCATGGTTTCACGATACAGGTTATCTTTTTGAAAAGCCGGAAAATCATGAGTTTAAAAGCGTAGAGCTGATGAAAGAATTTTTGAGCAAAGAAAAAGTTCCGGAAGAATTGATAGAAAAAACTGAAAAATGTATAATGGCTACCCGAGCCCCTCGCAAACCAACTGATTTAACTGCTGAAATTCTTTGCGATGCAGATACCTACCAATTCGGGAGTAAATCTGAATTTAAAAGAACCAACAAACTTGCTTTTAAAGAAATGCTTGAGCAAAGCGGATTTAGCCTCACAAAAAAAGAATTTGATGAGAACACAGTAAAAATGTTATCAGAACATAAATATTACACCTCTTATTGTAAAGACATATTAAACGATGTGAAAAAAGAAAACATAAAAAAAGTAAAGAAAACAGTAAAAATTGAAGAAAAGGCAAAGCCACAAGAAAGCGAAATAACAGAAAAGGATGGTACCACTAAGGGTATGCAAACTATGTTAAGGCTTACCTCTTCAAACCATATTCAATTAAGTGAAATGGCTGATAGTAAAGCAAATATTTTAATTTCAGTAAATGCAATTATCATATCTGTTATACTTGGTGTATTGTTAAGAAAATTATCTACAGATCCTTATCTTACCATTCCTACCATCACTTTTTTGGCATCTTCTGTAATTACCATAGTTATTTCAATACTTGCTACAAGACCGAAATTAAATACCGGTACTTTTGAAGATGAGGATATTGTGAATAAAAAAACCAACCTGTTATTCTTTGGTAATTTTCATAGAATGACATATCAACAATATGAAACTGCCATGCGCACTATGATGAAAGATTCAGATTATTTATACTCTTCTATTGTACAGGATATTTTTCATTTAGGACAAGTATTAGGGAAAAAATATAAATTATTAAGACTTGCTTATAACATATTTATGTTTGGCATAATTGCATCTGTTGTTGCCTTTACAGTAGCAGCTTTCATGAACACAGGTACGGCAGAGCCGGCAGTAATAAACAGTACAGGTTCTCCATTTTAAAATAGAAATTAATGCTTTATAATAGAGATCTTAGTTGGCTTACATTTAACCACAGAGTACTGCAGGAGGCAAAAGATACAAATGTGCCTTTGTATGAAAGATTGCGTTTTTTATCAATTTTCAGTTCTAATTTAGATGAATTTTTTAGAGTACGTTACCCTGTGGTAGTAGCTTTTAGCAAATTGAATAAAAAAACCATTCGTAAAGAATATTTTTTAACAGAAGAGAATTTGTCGGAAAAAATTCAATCTAATATTAAAGAACAGTTAGATGAATTTGGTGAAATTCTTTTAGGAGATTTGTTGCCTGCATTAAAAGAAAAAAACATTTTCTTTTATTATAACCGTCCGCTTTTGCCGGAACATCTTGCAGAAGCAAAACAAATTTTTTTATCAAGAGTTTTGTCTTTTATACAACCGGTTTTTTTAGATGCGGATAGCGCTTATGATTTTTTGCCTGAAAATAATCGTCTTTATTTTATCGTAACACTTCACGACAATTTAAAAAACATGGTAAGCCATGTTTCTATAAATATCCCTTCCTTTAAACTACATCGTTTTTTTGAATTATCATCTATTGATGGAATGAGGTATGTTGTTTTTATAGATGATATCATCAGGGAAAATATTGGAATGCTTTTTCCCGGACAAAATATAAAAAGTGTTTATAGTATAAAATTTAACAGAGATGCAGAAATCACTTTAGGAGATGAATACTCAGCGAATCTTCTTGAGAAAATAGAAAAGCAATTAAGCAAAAGGGATATTGGAGCAGCATCTCGTTTTTTATTTGAAAAAGGAATGCCGACCTATTTGCAACTTTTTTTATCTACCCTTTTTAAAGCAAAAATGACGGATATGTTTGAAGGTGGGAGATATCATAATTTAAGTGATTTGTTTAATTTTCCTGCCTTTGATAAATCATTGTTTTATAAAAAACAGGAAGCCATACATTATCCATCTATAACCGGTGGAGATATTTTTGCAAATGTTATGAGTAAGGATGTGCTCCTACATTTACCTTACCAATCCTACATTCCGGTATTAAGTTTTTTTAACCAAGCTGCGGTAGATGCTGATGTTAAGGAAATTTACATCACGTTATATAGGGTAGCTGCAGAATCTCATATTGTAAACGCTTTAATAAGTGCCGCAAAAAATGGTAAAAAGGTAATTGCTTTTCTATTTTCTCAAGAAGATTCGCTGAGTATTCATCTCCTAAAGTGATTTCTGCATCTCTGTTAAATTTT
>JANPIF010000424.1:0-1262 GCA_031424845.1 Ferruginibacter sp. | reverse complement strand
CACCTTACCTCCGCCTACCTTCCACCGTACCTCAGCCGTACTTCAGCCGTACCTCAGCCCAGGTTGAGACAATAAAAATCTTACCTATTTTAAATACGAGCGCCTATCTTAATTAAAATAAAGATTAATATCAACAGCCCGTTATTCTCCTTTCTTTTCCTTACTTTTGCACCCCGTTTACAATTAACGGGAACAAATATTATTTACAAACAAAAATCAGGGAAATGAGCAATTACGAATTGATGGTGATTTTTACCCCTGTGCTTTCTGAGGAAGAATTTAAAACTGCCCAGAAAAAATTTGAAACTCTTGTTACAGACAACGGTGGAGAAATTACGCACAGCAACCCATGGGGACTAAAATCACTGGCGTATCCTATTGCCAAAAAGACCACCGGTCTTTATTGGGTAATGGAATACACTGCGCCAACCAGCTTCAATGAAAAGTTGAAAATCCAACTTTTACGTGACGAATCAGTTATGAGTCACATGTACACTGTACTCGATAAATACTCCGTGGAGTACAACTCTAGAAAGAGAAGTTGTGTAAAACATTTTGAACCATCTCAAAAACAGGAGGCATAAACCATGGCAAAAGCAAACGAGATAAAATATCTTACCGCAATTAAGGCTGAGAAGCGTCCGAAGAAATATTGCCGTTTTAAGAAAATGGGGATTCGCTACATCGATTATAAAGATGGAGACTTCCTTAAAAAATTCCTGAACGAACAGGGAAAACTATTACCACGCCGTATTACAGGAAACTCTTTGAAGTTTCAACGTAAAGTGAGCGAGGCAGTAAAGAAGGCACGCCAGATGGCCATCCTTCCTTATGTAACAGATCTATTAAAGTAACAATCTTTTCAACCACCCTAACCCCTTGTAATTATCGGGAGAAAGTTCGCCCCGGCGGATTGGGTAAAAATGCAAAACAATGCAGGTAATACTAATACAAGATGTAAACAATTTGGGTGGCGTAAACGAGCTTGTAACCGTAAAAAATGGTTATGGCCGCAACCACCTGATCCCCGGTAAATTCGCTATCGAAGCAAGCCCTTCCAACATGAAGATGATGGAAGAAAAAAAGAAGCAGCAGGCCAAGAAGGAAGCCAAATTACTGGCTGAGCTTAACAGTGTAATTGCTGTTCTTCAGAATGGCGCTTTAAAAGTTGGTGCCAAAACCGGTACCAGCGGAAAGATCTTTGGAAGTGTAACCTCTGTTCAGATAGCACGCGCTATCAAAGAGCAGAAAGGCTATGAAAT
>JANPIF010000423.1:0-12225 GCA_031424845.1 Ferruginibacter sp. | reverse complement strand
AGAATTGGAACAGCAACTAAAGTTGGACCATATTACGGAATTTTCTTTTTCAACTTAGTTGTAAACTTCTTAGGCCCATTATTAATATTAATGAGAAATAATTACAACTCTAATTATGTATGGTGTATCATACTTTCTTTTAGGAACGGGTGGTTTTTTGCAAGCAGTGAATGTTTAGTTAAATACCTACCCACACCCCACATAATAATTCCGATAAATAAACATGCAATTCCAAATTCAAAAGGCATCAATTCTGCATGTTCACCTAATGTACCCGGCATTACCATTTGGTAAAAATCTATCCAGTGACCGAAAATTATCAATACTGCTACAAATGTTACTACGGTCCAGTTTCTCTTTGAATTTTTTCTCATTAATATTAATAATGGGCCTAAGAAGTTTACAACTAAGTTGAAAAAGAAAATTCCGTAATATGGTCCAACTTTAGTTGCTGTTCCAATTCTATCTACAAAATACCTGGTTTCTTCGGGCTGGTTACTGTACCAGATAAGCATATATTGATCAAACCAAAGGTACGTCCAGAACACAGAAAAGGCGAACATAAATTTACCGATATCATGTAGATGTTCCTCTGTTACATACTCTAATTGTCCTCTGTTTTTAAGAAAAATTACGAATATCGCAATCAATGAAAGTCCAGATACGAATGTGCTTGCAAATGTGTACCAGCTATACATGGTGCTGTACCAATGTGGGTCAATACTCATTAACCACAGCCATGGAACTGTTGAGGCTACACTTAAACCAAAAAACACTATAAAGTAAGATGAGTAAGTAAAGTTTATGTCAATCCATCTTTTTGCAGTTTTATGGTCCATTTGTCCGTTCTCATCAGATTTTAAACTAAGGGAACGCATTTTACGACCTAACAAGATCCATAATCCAATAGATACAGCTGACCATACAATGAAAAATGTAGGGTTTAAAAAACCATGTTTACCGTTAAGTATTTTATCAAAAGTTCCTGATCCTTTTACATAAAGATTTGGATCTAACCAATGATAAATATCTGTACGACCACCTAATACTATAGCTAGTAAAATAACAAATGTTATTAATCCTAAAATAGGAACCACACTGGAAATTGCTTCCGGTACACGTCGCATAGCTACTTGCCAGCCACCCATTGCAAGTGTTGTAATACAAATAAAGAACATTGCTGCGTTTACAGTAAGCAACCAATAAACAGAGTTTTGTAACAAGACTGCCCAAAATCTTGTACTATTTGTACTTGCGTGTGTGGCAGCTTCTCCATGTACGGGATGTGTAAAAGGAGCAAATGCAATAAAGCCATAAAGCACTGCAATTAAACCTGCAACGATTAAGCCCCATGTCCATTTTTTATAGCTACCCGGTAATTCAAAATTGTGATTCATCTAAATATTTTTTGTAGTGCCTAAATTTACTTTGGTATTATATTTTTTTTGCCGCTGTGTCAGTAGCAGGTGCAGCTATTGCTGGTGCTGCGGTAGATGTTGAATCTCCTCCTGCATTTGGTTGTAATGTTCTTATGTATTTTATGATCATCCATCTTTGTGCTTTGGTAACCTGCGATGCATAGCTTCCCATTACACCTTTACCATAGGTAATAGAATGAAACATGGTACCATCAGCCATTTTTACATACGCTTCTGCCGTTAAGTTGGCAACTCCACCCACATAACCTCCAGATGCAATAGGTCCATTAGCTACACCGGTTGCACCATGGCAAATACCGCAATTAATATTATACAATCTACCTGCTTCTGCTAATTGTGTTTTAGTAATAGCAATGGTATCAAAAGGGTTTTTAATAGCAGCACTCATTTTATATCCGTTGCTGTCATTTGGCAATGTATATGGAAATAAATCACCTCTTTTAATGGTACCACTTGGCGGCTCATTGTTAAAGAAAATCATGTCGCCTCCTTTTTTGTACATATCCATAGTGAATTTTGTACTGTCTCTATCCGCAAAACTTTCGTAGGCTCTGCTGTAAGCCATATCTGGCATATAGGTAGAACCAGGACTACGCTTACCATCGCAACTGGCAAAAATAACTGCCGATGTTATAAGTACTGCAGGAAGTATGTTTGTAAGTAGTTTCATTTTATTAATTATCCCTGTCTCGCCGACAGGCAGGCATTAAACTGATTCTATTTTATTAATATCCTAATTCTTCTCTATACAATTTTTGTTCTCTATCATATCTGCCAAGCCACCATCCTGTTTCTGCCATTTGTACATTAATTTCTTTTGCTCCGGCATTTTGTAAAAAACTTTGCACTTCTGCATCATTTGTTTTATCGGTGCATTCAATAGCCATTACAAAATGATCATCCGTAGCACGTGGGCTAAAATGATGCTTTTTTACAAATGGAGAAAGCTGGCATAAATAACAAAATGTAAGTACCATACCTACTGCTGAAAAAAGTACAGTAAGTTCAAACGTAATTGGTATCCATGCCGGTAATGCAAAATGGGGTTTACCTCCAATATTTAAAGGCCAGTCTTTTGTAAATACCCAGCTAATAAATGTTAATGCAGTGGTTGTACCGGTAATAGCATAAATGAAACCTGCTGTGTGTAAGCTGGTTTCTCTTAATCCCATTGCATGGTCAAGCCCGTGTACAGGAAAAGGTGTATATACATCATGGATTTTGTAACCGGCTTTCCGTACGTTTTTAACCGCAGGAAAAAGAACCGCTTCATCATCAAATGATCCTACCACAAATTTTTTAATTCCGCTCATAGATTATTATTTTCCATAGGTTTCACCCATGGTTATTAAAGGTGAATCCCTTCGGGATTCGAATTAATTTATTACTTTTTCAAAAAATCTATTCTATTAATTTATCAAGCTCAATCTTCGCAACAACTTTTTTGCACATTAGCCTTTTTGCATAATTGCATATTACTTTCTAGTGTGCGTGTTCTACTTCTTCAATATAAAATTTCTCTGCATCTGCTTTTTCAATGTCACTCATTTTTACCTTATAATTTTCCCCACTAGTTTTTAAGATTGATTTAATCTCAGCAACAGCAATCACCGGGAAGTATTTTGCGAAGAAGAAGAAGCATGTAAAGAACAATCCAAACGTACCAAGGTAAAACCCGATCTCATAGATACTTGGGCTATAATATGTACTCCAACTAGATGGTAAGAAATCTCTGTAAACAGATGTAACGATAATTACAAAACGCTCATACCACATTCCAATATTAACGATGATACTCATAAAGAAAGTAACTGTGATATTTCTTCTTAGTTTCTTGCTCCAGAATAACTGTGGCGATACCACATTACAGAACATCATTAGGTAATAACTCCAGCCATAAGGGCTGAATATGTTTCCCCTGTTTTCAAAGAATGCATGTATCTCGTATGGATTTTGTCCGTACCATGCAATGAACAACTCGGTTAAATAGGCTATACCAACAATACTACCTGTAAGTACAATAACTTTGTTCATTGCTTCTATATGCCCAATAGTAATGTAGTCTTGAAGATTTAATACTTTTCTTACGATGATCAATAAGGTTTGTACCATTGCAAAACCTGAGAAGATAGCTCCTGCTACGAAGTATGGAGGAAAAATGGTGGTATGCCAACCTGGAACAATAGACGTTGCAAAGTCAAAAGATACAATGGTGTGTACAGAAAGTACCAATGGTGTACTTAAACCTGCCAATACCAATGAAAGTGATTCGTGTCTTTGCCAGTGTTTTGTACTACCCGTCCAACCAAATGCTGCAACACCGTACATCATTTTCCTAAACTTGGTTTTAGCTCTATCTCTTACTGTTGCAAAATCTGGTAACAAACCTGAGTACCAAAATAACAATGAAACGGTAAAATAAGTTGATATCGCAAATACATCCCACAACAATGGAGAGTTAAAATTCACCCATAAAGGACCACGTGTATTTGGGTAAGGCAATACAAAGAATGCCATCCATACTCGACCCATATGCCAGATTGGAAATTGCCCCGCACACATTACCGCAAAAATCGTCATTGCCTCTGCCGCACGGTTTACACCGGTTCTCCAACCCTGCCTAAACAATAAAAGAATAGCAGAAATAAGCGTACCAGCATGACCAATACCTACCCACCATACAAAGTTTGTAATATCCCAACCCCATCCTATTGTTTTATTAAGATTCCATTCTCCTGTTCCATAAGTAACCTCACGGTAAACTGAATACACACCAAATATTAATAGCAGAACCGATATAGTAAATCCAATGTACCAAAGTTTACTTGGCTTCATCTCAATGGGGCTGATGATATCTTCCGTTATTTGATGATAATCTTTGTTACCATCTACCAACGGTTCCCTTTGTTGCGATTCGTATTTGAGTAATGACATATAATACTTTAAAACTTTATTAGTAACCTATTTTGACGACTGACCACTGAAGACAGTTTATCTAATTTTATTAATGTGCTGCTTCTACGGCTTTTTCTTCTTTATGATTTTCAGTTTTGTGCTCAACAGCTTTATGTTCTCCTGCACCATGTGCTCCTGCAGCTGCGTGATGCTCTCTTTCATTTCCGTTATTTACTTCTCTATCTGTGTTTCTAACTTTTGCTAAATAACTCACATTTGGAAGTATATGCAATTGCTCTAAAACATAGAAGTTTCTGTTTACCTGTTCTACATTTCTTATTTTATAAACATCACTTTGCTTGTCATTCACATTTCCAAAACTGATAGCGTTTGCAGGACAAGCCTGTGCACATGCTACTTTTACATTACGCACCAATGTTGGATCCTGTTGTTTTTTAGCTTCCAGTTTACTATCCTGTAAACGCTGTACACAGAAAGAACATTTTTCAATTACACCACGAGAACGTATAGTAACATCTGGGTTCAATACCATTCTTGTAAGATCATCATTCATTTGATTTGTTACTTCATTGGTATCAGTGCCTATCAATGGTTTTTGATTGTCGCCAAAACTATCAGCTCCATTATAATCAAGCCAGTTAAAACGACGTACTTTATACGGACAGTTGTTTGCACAATATCTTGTACCAATACAACGGTTATATGTCATTTGATTTAATCCTTCACTGCTATGGTTTGTAGCTGCTACCGGACAAACGTTTTCGCAGGGTGCGTTATCACAATGCTGGCAAAGCATCGGTTGAAATATCACATCAGGATTTTCGACATCACCTGTAAAGTATCTATCAATTCTTAGCCAGTGCATTTCGTGTGCTCTTTGTACCTGTATCTTACCTACAACACTTACATTATTTTCAGCATTACATGCCACAACACACGCACTACAACCTGTACAAGTATTTAAATCTATACTCATTCCCCATTTGATACCTGGTTTTACAAAATCCGGATACATGGTAGCATCTCTTACAAAATCTGTTTTACCATCTGGGGTAATAAGCGCTCTTTCATGCCTAGGCTCTTCCAAAACCTCTTCAGGGTTTTTTCTATATCCTGCTAAATTAGTTTCGTAAATAACAGGACGCCCTTCGGTAAATCCATGAACCTGTGTTTGAGCTAGTGCATAAGTTTCGCCAGTTTTTTCAATTGTAGCCGGTGAGGAATAAGAAAATGTAGTGCCATCCCACCCTGCAAATATGTAAGCATTTTGTCCTGCACCAAATGCTGCACGACCAATTCTGTCAAGATTAACTAATTTATCAGTGTTGGAACTTGCTCTTCCATAACCAACTGCAATAGCGATAGTGGATGAATGTAAACCAGGTATAATTAAGACCGGTAGTTGTAAAACTTTGCCATTTACTGTAATTTTCATTACAGGTTTTTCAGGATTTACTTCGTAAGCATCAGCATCTTTTTTACTATCAGCATTTGCTACATCTAAGCCAAATAATTTTTTAGCCATAGATGGAGCTACCATTGCATAATTATCCCAGGTAACTTTTGTAATTGGATCCGGTAATTCCTGAAGCCAAGGATTGTTAGCCTGGCTACCTGTACCCATACCTACTTTTTGGTAAAGTACTACTTCGTATTCACCTTGTTTTACAGTAGCTATTTTACTTGTTGCAATAGCTAGACTTGCAGCATTATAAGCTCCACTGGTTGTTGTTGTGATAGTGGTAGATTCAATCACCCCATCCTGTAAAGCTTTATCCCAAAGTTCTGGCGTTACTAATTTTGTAGCCCAATATGTTTTTAAATAATTTTCGTATGCATCTGTACTGGTTGGTACAGTTCCTTGTACATAGCCTTTTGCAGCAGTATCTTTTGCAAGAGGAGCAGCCACAGTACTTGCCGCACTCCAGTTAAGTAAAGAAGTTTGAAAAGGTCTTGTTTTAAATAAAGGATTAATGATTGGTTGTATAAGACTTACATATCCTGAAACAGCTTCTGTATCGCCCCAACTCTCTAACCAATGGTTACTTGGTAATATATATTTACACAATTCAGTTGTTTCATCCATTGTGCTGTTGAATGAAACGCTCACCGGTAATTTTAATATGGCTTCTCCAAACTTTTTACCATCGGCATAAGAGTACACCGGGTTACAATCGTAGACTAATAATGCACCTACTCCACCTGCGTTCATTTCTGTAGCAAGTTTTACCATATCAGTATCAATACCTTTACGAATATTTGAAGTAGCTGCCCAGTTAATGGTTGTGCCATTTGCACCTATTGCTTCATTAATAGCATTTACTACTAATTGTACATTTACATCATTGCTGCCACAAACAACTAGAGAAGTTCCCCTATTAGCGGCAAGTAATTTTGCCGTTTGATCTATTCCTTTTAATAATCTTGCATCTTTTAAGGCCGGTGCATTTACTGCACCACCCAATTTTGCTAACAATGCCAACGCTACTGCACCAGTTTCAGAAGGCTTGTGCGTATAACGATCATCTGCATTACTACCAGTCATACTCATCATACTTTCAAAATGAATATGGCGGCTTAACTCTGGATTGGTGCCTTTTACTTTTTTATTCTCAGAGTATTGTTTACTGTACTCCGTTGAATTTAACCATGTACCTAAAAAATCAGCTCCAAGACTAACAATTGTCTTTGCTATATCAAAACGGTATTGAGGCAATGCTCTTTTACCATAAGATGCTTCATTAGCCAATAGCATACCACTGTAGCTCACTGCATCGTATTGTACGTGACGGCTTCCAGGATATTTTGCAATAAATTCAGTAATTATCTGAAGGGTAGAAGGTGAATGTATTGTAGAGGTAAGTAAAACAATGGGCTTACCTGCAATACCTGCCATTGCAGTAGCTATAATCTTATCAAAATTTTCGAAGCTCGTTACTTCTTTAAATTCATTTCCACTTTTTTGTAACGGATGACGAAGACGAGTTGGATCATATAAATCTAGTACAGATGCCTGAGAAGCTGCATTGGTTCCTCCTTTTGTAAGAGAAGAAAGTTCGTTGCCTTCTATCTTAATAGGACGACCGTCTCTTTGTTTTACCACCACACTTATAGCATCTCCACCATTTACGTAGGTAGAAGCATAATAATTTGCAACACCAGGAATAACACTATCAGGCCTTTGAAGAAAAGGAACGGCTTTGCGTACAGGCATTTCGCAACTAGCAGCTAATGCAGCAGCAGCGGTACTAAAACCAAGATATTTTAGAAAATCTCTTCTTGGTGTTTTTGCATCAAGCAAACCTTTACCATCCAAATCTTCCAATGGCAATAATTCTTCCTGAAACTCTTTTTCAGCAGCTTGTTTAAACCTGTCTGATTGGGTAAGGTCGCCGAAATTTTGCCAATACTGTTTGTTATTACTCATACTAGTTAAAATGTGCTAATTAGCTAATGTGCTAATGTGCTAATTCTTTAAATTCGAAACTTAAAATTTTACCACCACGCTTTTATCAGAGGGTGGTTGGTTTTTTATTAGTTAATTAGCATATTAGCTAATTAGCCTATTATTAATAGTGGCATTTTTGACACTCCGTACCACCAATCTTCTCTACGCTAACACTATCCATTTTATGTGGGTTTGGAATTTTCTTTCCATTCTTATCAAGAACAGAATCCTTCATTTGCTCATGAAACTTTTCGTAGATACTATAAAATTTATTGCCTGTACTATCTGCTTTGTTATAAAAATCCACCTTGGTTTCTCTGTGACAGTTAATACACCAACCCATACTTAAATCTGAAAACTGATATACTTCAGGCATTTCCTGAATATTTCCATGGCAGGTTTGACAATTTTGCTTACCAACTTTTACGTGTTGGCTATGGTTAAAGTAAACATGATCCGGTAGGTTATGGATTTTAACCCATTCTATAGGGCGAGATCCATCTGGCTTTCCATCATTATTGTTATCCGGATTATATTCTTTTTTCTCAGGATTCCATCCTGCGTAGGCATATAATTTTTGTATTTCTGCTGTACCATTTACAGATGTACCATCTTCTTTTGTAATGGCTTCTCCTTTGTATTCTTTAATAGCCATATGGCAATTCATACAAACATTTACCGACGGGATGCTACCGCTCTTGCTATCTTGAGTACCGCCATGGCAATACAAACAACTTATTTGATTGGTGCCTGCATGTACTTTATGTGAATAGTAAATTGGTTGCTCAGGTTGGTAATTTTTCATACGACCCAAACCGTAAGCAGCAGTAATGGTAGTATAACCACCTAAGCCAAAAAGAAGCAATACGGCTGCCATTAAATAAGTTTTGTTTCTATAAAAAGGAACCGGTTCACCACGGTAAATCCCTTCTTTATCATCAGATAATTTACGAAGGTTACTGTTTACCTGTAATAATATAAATGCAACTATTGCAAGAATGAGGGTTAAAATACCAAATAGAAGAGAATTGTTATCGCTGCTTTCTGAAGCTGTAGCAGCACCTGGTACATCTTTGCCTGGAGCAGGGGCTTTATATCCATCTACATAAGCCATTATTGCATCAATCTCCGTTTTCTTAAGAGATGGGAAAGCAGTCATAACAGTTGGCTTCCACTTAGCAAACAAAGCTTTAGCGTAATCATCTGTAGCAATCATGCCAGATGGATTGGCTACCCATTTGTATATCCAGTCTTTAGAAGGTTCTCTCTCTTTCCACCCTTGTAAAGCAGGACCTGTATAGTCAACATCTGGTTTATGACAGTTAGCACATTGTGCTTTAAATAATGCTTCCCCCTCCTGTGCATATGCACTGTTATTTGAGATGAAACCAATAAGGATAAGGCTTGCAATAAACCGAATAATGAATTTTTTGTAACGAATCATACAATTAAGCCGGGTTTTTTTGTAGAAAATGGCTATTCCGTGCGCAAAAATAAGACACGATACTGACAAACTATCAACATTTTTATTTTTTTTTAACAGGATTTCTCCTAATTATCTAAAATAGAAAGAGAAAATTTATTTTGATTGTCATCAGATTGTAACCAAAACAGCTAAGTAAAAATTATTTACACGGTTTTATTTTCCCAGAAAATTGCTTCACATTTGCGCCATGCTTCAAAAATTGCAAAATAAATGGAAGGTTAGTGCAGGGCGGCTCCTGTTAATTATTGCGACTTTTGCTATTGGGGGAAGTTTATGTGGATATTTAGGTAGAAAACTTATGGGATTTACCAGCATAGATAAAGGAATAATATGGGTGCTCCTTTACATCCTTGTAGTTACAATTTTATGGCCTTTTTGTGTATTGCTAATAAGTATACCCTTTGGTCAATTTATTTTTTTTAAAGCATATCTTAAAAAAATGTTTGATCGTATGAGAGGAAAACAGAAGATGGCAGAAAACACACAAGAAA
Source organism: Ferruginibacter sp. (assembly GCA_031424845.1). Taxonomy (GTDB): domain Bacteria; phylum Bacteroidota; class Bacteroidia; order Chitinophagales; family Chitinophagaceae; genus Ferruginibacter. Next base: position 2,445 of record JANPIF010000423.1, on the reverse strand, counting down.
AAAAAATTAATATATTGTAAATATGAAAATAGCCATATTTGCGAGTGGTGCCGGCAGCAATGCCCAAGTTATAATAGAAACATTACCCAAGTTTTTACAAAATAAACATTTTGAAGTTGCATTGGTTGTAACAAACAATGCCAACGCCAGAGTTTTGAGTATTGCTAAAAGCCACCAAATACCTTCTGAAATTTTACATCTTAAAAATATCTCCTCCTATAACCACCCTACTGCTTATTTAGAATTACTAAAAAAATACAATATTGACTTTATCGTTCTTGCTGGTTATTTAAAAAAAATTCCTACGGAAGTTATTAATGAATACCCACAAAAAATTGTAAATATTCATCCTGCACTATTACCAGCTTATGGGGGTGCAGGTATGTATGGTATGCGTGTACATGAAGCCATTTTAACTGCCGGCGAAAAACAAAGTGGCATTACTATACATTATGTAGATGAAGTGTATGACCATGGCAAAATAATTTTTCAGGCACATTGCAATGTTGATCCGGGTGAAAACAGTGAGAGTCTTGCCAAAAAAATTCATGCGTTGGAACATGAACATTATTCCAAACAAATTTCTCACATTCTTCTTTCTCAATTTCCTGTTAAATAAACGCCAGCTTTTCTTATATAATTTTTTGTGCCGTAATATTACTCATCAAAAAAACAGGTTTGCGCTTAATTTTTACATTCATCCTTATTTATTTAGTTACTTCTAATGCATCTGCACAAGTAATTGTGAGTGGAACAGTGCTTGATAATGGTAAAGTAAACTTTGTAGAAGCGGCAACTGTTGTAAGTACCGGTGGCAAAATAACTTTTACAGATTCGCTTGGCAAGTACAGTATTCAAGCAAAAAATGGCGACTCTATTTATTTTGTATACAACAATAAGCCTACTCAAAGATTTGCTGTAAATAAAATTCCCAATGCCGGACAGTTTGATATTTCTCTACACATTTCTGTAAAAAGCAAATACAGTGTTTTAAAAGAAGTAGTGGTATATGCAAAAAATTACAAGCAAGATTCTTTAGAAAACAGAGAAAACTACGGTGAGGTGTTCTCATACCGCAAAAATGGTATTGGTACTTCTATATCACCCGGTGGTAGTGTTGGTTTAGATGCAAATGAGTTAATAAATTTGTTTCGTTTTAAAAGAAACAAAAGAATGAAGGCTTTTCAAAAACGATTAGAAGCCGATGAGGAAGAGAAATATGTTAATTATCGTTTTAATAAAATTTTTGTTAGGCGTATAACCCAATTAAAGGGAGAAGGTCTTGATACTTTTTTGGTTTGGTATCGCCCTTCGTATGAGTTTACTAGCAACAGCACCGAAATAGAGTTCAACCAATATGTGCTGAATGCATCTTATCATTTTAAAAAAATGTACCCTTCATATGGAGCTATTGGTACAATTAAAAAAATGGATGGTAAAAAGGAAGAGCAATAATAAACTTTATCTACAAAATTTCTATAACATAATTTTATGTAAGCAAAACCAAAATGCCTCGTATATAGTATTTATTACGAACAAATAATTTTTAACCTTTATTACATTCTATAAAAAAAATAAAAAATGAAACCGTATTTAGCAGCATTATTGAGCATTGTAATTTTTGCAACTGCATGCACAGCACAACAACCACAAAAAGGCAAATTTTCAAAAGGTAAAACAGAAGCTGAATGGAAAAAACAACTTACACCTACACAATTTCAAATAATGGTAAAGCGTGGCACAGAAGCACCTTTTAATAACCCTTATTTTGATAACCACGAAAAAGGTGTTTATGTAAGTGCCGCTACCGGAGATGTATTATTTAGTTCTGAAACCAAATTTGAATCTGGCACGGGTTGGCCAAGTTTTTGGGCACCGGCAGATAAAAGTAAGGTAACAGTAGTAACTGATAATAGTTTGGGCATGACGAGAGATGAGGTAATAGAAACTAGTACTGGATTGCATTTAGGCCACGTCTTTAACGATGGACCAAAACCAACGGGATTAAGATATTGTTTAAACTCAGCGGCATTAAAATTTGTGAAAAGTAACTAGTAAGGTGGTGGGTGGTGAAGTTGTGAATGGTGAATAGACAATTGTCAATAATATTTACAAATAAATATTTAAGTAAAAAGCTTCCGTAAAATGGAGGCTTTTTTGTTTTAAATACTGCCGCAATACTTTATGTTGTAAGCATTGCATATTCATTATTTTTGCAAACCTACAATTATGGCTGTCAACAAAATTACCATCGACGAATTTTTATTGCTTGCAAAAACAAATCCTGTTTTGGATGTCCGCAGCCCCGGGGAGTATGCACATGCGCATATACCAAATGCATTAAGTTTGCCTTTATTTAATGATGAGGAACGAGCAAAGGTTGGAACAACTTATAAGCAACAAAGCAGAGAAGACGCTATTAAAATCGGGCTTGATTTTTTTGGA
>JANPIF010000422.1:0-5758 GCA_031424845.1 Ferruginibacter sp. | reverse complement strand
AAAGATCTTTGCTGTAAACCAAACGTAGCGTTATTTTCAAAATTTACCTGTACAGGCAGCCCTGAATTTAAAATTGCAGGATTGATAACTTTAATAGTACCCAGATCATAATTTATATCATAGTCTACGCCCTCCTGCAATACACGCCCCCCTGCAGTTACAGATACTGAACCTTTAGGAATATTGTAGCCAATACTGATATCTCCCGAGCCAGATGTTTTGGCTGAGCCACGCAATAAAAAACGGTTTAAACTTGGGTATTGTTGTGCCACAGCTTTAATAGAATCGTACAATGCATAAAACAATGTATCTGGTGCAGTAGCTGGAACGGTGCTATAAATTTGTGGTGCAAGGTCTCTACCAAATGGCTCCAGCAAAGGAAAAATTACCCTGCTGTATTGTGAGTTTACGGTAAAATTTTCAATGTAATCAAACACCCCGTCTGGTTGAGGATCTAACTGGCTGTTTAATCGATCGGTGTTTATTAAAGAAATAATGGGTGCGCCCTGGTTTTTATCTCCAAAAGGCAAATAACGCTTAGCGCCAAGACCAGGTTGTTCGTATAAAACATCTAATTTAAAATCTTGCGGTGTTAGTACACCATATCCTACAGAGTAAACGTTCTTCATCATCAACTTCCAAATAGGAAGATTGGTTCTTTGAGAAGTAGCTTTTAATAATTTTAAGAATAGAACTTTTTGTGTGGCTGTAGAACTATCCGGTGGTACATCTTCCGAAAACTCACCTACCTGAAATATTTTTCCGTTAAATGAATATTGATACGCTACTCCTAATACTTCATCCGTTTGTAACGGGGAACTTAATGATAAGGTTCCAAGTTGGCGGTTATAAGTATAAGATGTACTATCTAGTTTTCTTGCAAATGTTTTTTCAAAATCCTGCACAGGTTTTAAACGAAGACTTAGTAAGTTGCTGTAAATAGTGGCAGAATTTCTTGCATCGGGCAGATTTCTTATTTTGGTAAGTAAATCGTTTGTGCCATTGGTAGGTTCTGGTTTTGTGGAAAGTACATTAATGGTATCGGCTTTTAAGTAAGGATTTCTTTCTGCCAAATCCATTAATCCTACCACATCTCTTGTTTCTGTGGTTACGCCATTTCTATTAGTAACCCACACCTGCATTTTTAAAATCTGTACCTGGCTGTTAATTGCAGGTGCATTGGCCATTATCCTGTTGTAATTATCTCTAAAATATTGTGCTACTAAAAAGTGGCGGTTTTCTTCATATTCATCTGCTTTTATTTCGAAAGTTTGTGAGGCTGAACCACCCTGTAGGTTTACATTTTGACGTTGAGATTTTTGGCTGGCAAGTATAGTTGTAACATATAATTTACCAAACTGCAACTGGGTTTTTATACCAAATAATTGTTGTGCACCGGGTATCAATGTTCCTTTAGATGCAAAACTTACGGACCCTGCTTCAAATCTTTTTATAATATCATCATCATTACCGGTGTAATCTAATTTTAATTGATTATCCAAATTAAAGTTGGCAAGCGTATTATAATTTATAGGAAACTTAAGCTTATCACCAATACTGGCATTTACATTTAATTGAGCATTCAAATTAAAATCTAAGCCGCCGCTTTTTCTTGCACGTTCCGGTAAAGTTGGATTGTCAATTTTTTGTCCTTGATAGCCTGCAGTAATATCTACATTTCCTTGAGGTGTAATTTCTATTTTACCATTTCCAAATAACCGGTTAAATAAATTATCGGATAAAGATAGTTTTGGTTTTACAAGTTTTCCTCTATTAAGTAAATTGGTTGTATTTGCCCTTCTTTGAAAATATGCAATTTCAGACTTGCGGTTTTGAATAGCCCAGTATTCATCAAAAGTATAAGTGGTGGGCGTACGATAATATTTGTTGCCTATTTTTTCATAAACAGAATATGTACGTGTAATAGCATTATACACTACAGAATCTTTTACGTTGGATGGGTTTGGTAAATAATAAGTTCCTCTATTTCCAGAAGAAACTGCATCTCCACGGCTATCACTTATAGGATAACGCAAAGCTGGTGGTGGAGTATCTCTTACGTTTTGAGATGCTTCAAATAATGTTTTGGAGGATTTCTCTGAGCTCGCATTTGCAAACGACAGTGAAACCGCAGTACACACTACTAAAGTGAGAATTAATTTTCTGATAAGCAGCATTAAAATAATAAGTTAATGTAAATCTAGACTCAAATGGCTTTAAGGGCTTTTTTTATCAGGTCCTCCAATTTAGTGATATCAGGTTCTGCGGTTATAATTTTTTTAACCGATAGTTCTGCTTGTTTTTGTACTAGTCCAAGTGCTACCAATGCATTGACTGCATCTTTTTCCATGCTATTGATTCCTTTGCTCCACGTATGGCTGCCTGTACTTTGTTTATTCCCTACTTTGTCCTTCAACTCCAGTACAAGCCTTTCAGCTGTTTTTTTACCAATTCCTTTTACGCTTTCAATTAACCTCAAATTGCCGGTTGTAATAGCACTCTCCACTTCCTCGGGCCGCAATGAAGACAGCATCATACGGGCAGTAGCTGCACCTACACCTGAAACACTTATCAACATCACAAACATATCTTTCTCTTCTTTTTCAAAAAAACCATACAGTGTATGGGCATCTTCTTTTATTTGAAGATAAGTAAATAATTTGCCTTCCGATAGCGTTTCAATGGCTGCATAAGTATTTAATGTAATGTTAACCTCATAGCCAATTCCCCTTACATCAACGTAAACTTGCGATGCACTTTTAAAACTAAATTCCCCTCTTAAGTATGCGAACATAAATTGTCAAATCTGTCAATTAACGAAAATAAGTCTTTTTCATAAAACTTACGTTAAAATTTCAAGCTCAATATATTAGAGATTTATAAACTATTTTATCATCATCGTTCTGTAATTGAAGCGTTTAACCATCAAAAATGTAGTTCACACACAATTGATTTATATTTACACCCTACTATAACTCATTATTCACAGAAAAATTACAATAGGAATGGAAAAAATAACTGCTGCTATTACATGTGTAGGAGGTTACGTGCCGGAGTACAGACTTACCAATGATATTTTAGCTACAATGGTTGATACAAATGATGAATGGATTAAAAGTCGTACTGGTGTAAGTGAGCGGAGAATTTTAAAAGGTGAAGGACTTGCTTCAAGTGATATGGGTGTAGAAGCTGTAAAAAATATTTTAGAGAAAAAAGGTATTTCCCCAGATGAAATTGATTGTGTTATTTGTGCTACCGTAACGCCGGATATGTTGTTTCCTTCCACAGCAAATATAATTTGCGATAAAGTAGGCATAAAAAATGCTTTTAGTTATGATATTAATGCTGCATGTTCGGGCTTTTTATTTGCTTTAACTACAGGTACCGCATTTATTGAAAGTGGTAGGTACAAAAATGTAATTGTTGTAGGGGCAGATAAAATGAGCAGTATTATTGATTATACAGATCGTACTACCTGTATTTTATTTGGAGATGGTGCCGGTGCAGTTTTATTGCAACCTTCGGTAGATGAGAATGGGATAAAAGATAGTTTGCTGAAAACAGATGGAATTGGGAAAACTTTTTTACAAAAGAAAGCAGGTGGCTATCAAAAACCATCTACTATTGAAACGGTGATGGCAAAAGAACAATATATATACCAGGAGGGACAAACAGTTTTTAAGTTTGCTGTAAAAGGAATGGCTGATGTAAGCTACGATTTGATGCAGAGAAATAATTTAACAGGAGATGATATTGCATGGTTGGTACCGCATCAGGCAAATTTGAGAATAATAGATGCAACAGCTAATAGAATGGGTTTACCAAAAGAAAAAGTGATGATCAATATTGAAAAATATGGTAACACAACTGCAGGTACTATTCCTCTTTGTTTGTGGGATTGGGAAAGCAAATTAAAGAAAGGGGATAATATTATTCTAGCGGCATTTGGTGGAGGTTTTACATGGGGAGCAACTTGGGTGAAATGGGCTTATTAGTAAGCCCAATATTCCGACCGTGGAAGGATGGGATTTGTAGTTACCAAAATGATTTTGTGTTATATGAAAATGTAGCTAATTAAATTTTTAATTGAAACGAGAAAAAACAATTCAGATGGTAGAGTAATTACTAGAATGTGACCCCTCTCTTAGAAGAGGTGGCGTTGAAATTCTCAGAATTTATAAAGAAGATAATATTAATTCCAACAAAAAATGAAACCTTTTATTACAGCGATTGCATGTATTTTATTTTCGATAAATATAAATGCACAAAGTCGTTATATTATAAAATTGAAAGATAAAGGCACCAACCCTTTTACAATTGCTAATCCTTCTCAATACCTTAGCCAACGGGCTTTGCAGCGCAGAACAAGATATAATATTTTAATAGATAGTTTAGATTTACCTGTTACACCAAGGTATATTGACAGCATAAGACTTGCAGGAGCGGTTACGATTTTAAATTCTTCAAAGTGGTTGAATCAAGTTACCATACGAACAACAGATGCTACAGCCCTTTCTAAAATAAATAATTTCCCTTTTGTAGTAAGTGCGGTAGCAGTTGCATCTCGTACAAATGAGCAAGAAGTGCCAATAAATAAAAAACTTGATGCGGCTGCGACAGAAGCAGTTTCATTCACTAATAGTACATCTTCATCAGAAGGTGTTACTGCAAATGTTTATAATTATGGCGCATCTCACGGTCAGGTACATTTGCACCAGGGAGAATTTTTACACAACCATAATTTTAAAGGAGAAGGAATGCAGGTGGCCGTTTTGGATGCAGGCTTTTTTCATTATTTAACCCTACCAACATTTGACAGCATAAGAGCCAATAATCAAATCATCAATACATGGGATTTTGTTGCAAATAATGCCAGCGTAGATGAAGATTACTTCCATGGAATGACGTGCCTTAGTACGATGGCTGCAAACATACCCGGCACTTTTGTAGGTACTTCACCCAAGGCAAATTTCTGTTTGTTTAGAACGGAAGATATTGCAAGTGAAACAAGAATAGAAGAGCACAATCTTGCTGCAGGTTATGAAAGAGCTGATAGTATTGGAGTTGATGTTTGCTCCGTTTCGTTGGGTTACTATACGTTTGATTTTTCATCTCAAAATTATACTTATGCCAATATGGATGGCAATACTACTATGAGTGCAATAGCATCGGATATTGCAGCAAAGAAAGGTATGTTGCCAGTTATAGCTGCAGGAAATGAAGGTTCCAATGCATGGCATTATATTGTAACACCTGCAGATGCGGATAGTGTAATGACTATAGGCGCTGTAGATACTTTAGGCAATGTAGCTGCCTTTAGTAGTTATGGTCCAAGTAGTAATGGAAGAGTAAAACCAAATGTAGCAGCCACAGGGCTGAGAGCCATTGTAGCCAATACATCTACCGGACAACCAACACCTGGCAATGGCACATCATATGCCACACCAAATATTGCAGGGCTTACCACATGTTTGTGGCAAGCTTTTCCTGAATACAACAACATGGCCATATTAGATGCAATGCAAAGATCTGCATCTAAATTTTCAAATCCTGATGATCGCATTGGGTACGGTATTCCAAATATGAAAAAGGCTTTTTCTTTCTTGTTGAAAAAATCTTACTCGCAACAATCATCTGTTTCTTCTTGTGTGGCAACGGTTCAGTTAAATGTAAAAAATGATAACACCATGAATGTGGTTGTAGAAAGAAAACTCTCCAATGAAGTTGCATATAGTATATTTAAAACGATACCCGGCAC
>JANPIF010000421.1:0-4607 GCA_031424845.1 Ferruginibacter sp. | reverse complement strand
AATACCTTGCGAAGCTTGGCGTAACAAAATAAAAATATTTTAATGGCAGTAGCTACTAATAAACTGACAGATACAACAGGCATCCAACTAAACAGGGATGCCTTTGTTGTTATTATAAAAACAGAGTGGAACGCTCATGTAACTGATTTGCTGGAAGAAGGATGTTTAAAAATATTGGATGCAAACAATATTTCTCATAAGACTTTATTAGTACCAGGAGCTTTTGAAATACCTTTTACCATAAATAAATACTGGCAAATTTTAAAAGAGAAAGAGGAGGATGATTTGCTCGATGAAGATTTTTTAGTTGAAATTGAAAAAATAGAAAACTTTAAGCCTAAAGAAATACATTTCCCCGATGCATTTATAGCTTTGGGTTGTGTGATCAAAGGAGATACACCCCACTTTGAATATGTTTGCCAAGGGGTTACTCAAGGCATGATGCATTTAAATACAACCTTTCCTGTACCCATTATGAACGGCATACTTACTGTACACGATCAAATGCAGGCAGACGAACGTACCGGCGGAAGAAACGGCCATAAAGGAGAAGAATGTGCTGCTGCTGCCATCAAAATGATTGCACTTGCACAATCATTTTAATAAAATTTTTTAGATGAAAATACAATTATTTATTCCCTGTTTTGTAGACCAGTTATACCCACAAACAGCCTTTAATATGGTGAAAGTATTGGAAAAAGCTGGCTGCGAAGTCGCTTACAATACAAACCAAACCTGTTGCGGTCAACCGGCTTTTAATGCTGGTTTTTGCGATGAATCACGAACTGTAGCGGAAAAATTTTTAAAAGACTTTGATAATACGGATTATATAGTTGCGCCAAGTGCAAGCTGTGTAGGCTTTGTAAGAAATTATTATCCAACATTGTTTGAAAAGGGTGTATTACACAACAAAATTAAAGATCTTGGCGAACGTACTTATGAGTTTAGCGAATTTCTCACCGATGTATTAAAAATAGAAGATTTTGGCGCTTCATTTAACGGCAAAGTTACTTACCATGATAGTTGCGCTGCCTTAAGGGAATGTAAGATTAAAGAGGGACCAAGGCGTCTTTTAAGCAATGTAAAAGGGCTTGAATTGGTAGAAATGAACGATGTAGAAACTTGTTGCGGTTTTGGAGGTACTTTCTCGGTAAAATTTGAAGGTATATCTATTGCCATGGCAGAACAAAAAATTACCAATGTACTAGCTACAGGTGCGTCCTGTATCATATCTACCGATTGTAGTTGTATGATGCAGATAGGTGGAGCCATAAAAAACAAAAAATTACCTATTGAAACCAAGCATTTGGCAGATATATTGGCAAGTGGTTGGTAATAATATCTTCATTTTGACTTCCATCGTTTGTATTTTCTACCTAGAAATTTCGCTAATCGTTATCAATAACTTTTATAATTCAGTTGTGTTGGGATATTTGAATTTTCCTGTGTTTTAGCACGAGGGCAAAAGGTAACATAAATTGGGTTTGAGCCCTACAGCTCATATGGAGGATAATAATTAGAACCTCATCGAAGCTTAACGCATTTCAAAAGCACTTCATAACCTAAAAACATCCCTGTTATTGATCTCATCGGAGCGATAACAAAATTATCTATTGATCATTTTTTATCGTAGTAATTACCATAATCGCCATGGCTAAAACCATCACAAAAAGCGTAGTTTTTCCCTTTTCCACCTTTTTGCCTCTTTGCGAAAAAGTATTTAAAAACCTATGAGAATTCCATTTTAATATTTAGGGAATCTCCTGATTTTTATAAAAAAATGGCAATAAAAGCGTTTGATTTTGGGTGAAAAATGCCATCATTTAAACAAAGAAAAATTCTGTACGCTCGTATAGTCTACTGGGAAACTTTTATAAATTCCTGCCTTCCCCACCTTTACACTACCTAAAACTCTTACCGAAACATCCTTATTTAGCAGAGATGTAATGCCATTTTTTAAGAGGTTTTTTACGTCCAAATCTAGCTTAAGAGGTATGGTAAAAATGTCTCTTTTGGGTATTGCTACCTGAATATCTTGAGAAGAATGACCTAAAAAAGTACTGTCTATAAAAATGTCCAAGTCGGTTCTATTGAGCTGTAAACTAAAATTATTAGGATTGTAATAAACCAAATCTACCTTTAAAGCAGCGCCGGCAAATGATAATTTATCAACTGATAAGTTTTTAAATTCTTTGAACTCCAATGATTTTGGTTCACGACAAGATGGCAAAAGCATGATCAAAATAGCCAAAAACAATAGGAGAGACAGTGAATACTTTTTCATTCAACTTTATTTATACTGTAATTTAATAAAAAGAAGGAAGCTAGTGAAATCTTGTTTTCTTCTTTTGTCAATACTTAGCTTAAGATATTAGTATTTTAAAGTTATATACTCATTATTTACATAAAAACTTTTACCAACATTTTTATATAATAAAATAGTTAGTATAATACTTATTATCAAATTATTATCGCATTTAAATAAATAATCTTACTAGTATTTCTATTAGATAATTTTCTTTATTTCCGTAAATAATGCAGTATAAGGCAATAAGGTATCAATTATTTAATTAATGGTTATATAATATTGAAAATTAGTACATTAAAGATTTTTAATCAACTATCAATTCATTTAAATTTAGTTGTTAAAAAATATCGTTATTTGAGAAATTTTAAATTGCTCAATTTTCAAGTATTTTGTAGGAATTAGGGCTTTGTATTCAAAAATGATTTTTCTTGATTACGGGTCTTTGAAAAGTGTTTATCTTTTAATTTACGATCTGCAAAAATGTCATTTTTTTAAAATCAAATGGATATTTAAACAAGAGAGAATTATTTATTAAAGACTATAGGATACTAATAATTAACAAAAAGCTGTAGTTAGATGTTAAAAAAGTTCAATATTCATTTTTGCAGTTTTTAGAAGTGTTGAGAGATGGTTAGAAAATATAGAAAAATACATGTGAAATTTTTATTAAATTCGGGAATTAAACTTTGTTAAATACTTACCTGTCTTACTAACGTTTATTGCTTGACAAATGAAAAAAAGTTACTCTTCAGTTTTTTATATCAGTTATTTTTCTCCAGTATTTCATTGCGGTAGAAGATTCCAAAATTTGTTGGACTATGTGTAAAAAACCATCATGCGTTTTTTAGATTAAAAGAATCATTATAAAAACACCAAAACATTTATATACTCACAACCCTAACGATGAGAAAAATTTTACCTCTAATTATTGCATCATTATTTATACAATTTTCCTTTGCGCAGGATTTTTCCAATAAGGGGAAAGATTTTTGGGTTGGATATGGTAACCATGTACAAATGTTTCCATTTAATCCAACAGCAACTACCAATGTTGAAAAAATGCAGATTTATTTAACTTCCGACGTAAATACAATAGGCACTATTACAATTTCGAGTATTGGATTCAGTCAGGCTTTTAATGTATTTGCAAATCAAGTGACTGTTGTAGATATTCCAAGGACAGCTGCTTTACCAGACGAGGGGCTTTATAATCATGGCATACACATCACTGCATTAAAACCAATTGTAGCTTATGGGTTTATTTATTTTAGTGCGATATCTGGGGCTACGGTTTATCTGCCTACAAATACTTTGGGTAAAGAATACTATTCTTTAAATTATAGACAACTTTCTAATCAGGCTAATTCATATTCTTACTTTTTTGTGGAGGCTACAGAGCCAGGTCCTACAATAGTGGAAATAAAACCGAGCCAAACTACAAAAGGGGGATGGCCAGCTAATATTACACAGACAATTACGCTAACACAAGGTCAAATTTACCAGGTATTATCTGCTAATGACCTAACCGGAAGCACTATAAAGTCAATAGCTTCGGGTAGTGGAGGATGTAAGAAGATTGCTGTTTTTTGTGGTAGTGGTAAAATCTCAACGGGTTGTGCTCCAGTTGGTTCTACATCTACTGCAGTAGGAAGTTCTGACAACTTGTACCAACAAATGTATCCTACAAGTACTTGGGGTAAGAAATACATTTTAGTGCCGAGTGAAAATAAACAGGCGGCTGCTTCTCCGGTTATAAACACAAATATTTTTAGAATATTCAGACCTGATCCTACTGCACTCGTTACCCTCAACGGGGTCATTCTTAGTCCGGGGAGTTTCATTAATAACGTTTATGATTTCCAAAGTAATCAAACAAACCTCGTTGAGTCAAGTAAGGGTATATTAGTTTCTCAATATTTCACTTCTGCAAGTGCAGGAGGTTGTCCTTCGGGCAATGCCAATCCACATGACCCTGAAATGATCTATCTAAATCCGATAGAGCAGACGGTGAGCGATGTTACGGTGAATTCCATGCAACCCTCTTCTAATACAGCTATAACGCAGCATTTTATAAATGTTGTTGTAAGAAACGCAGGAACGGGAATTAGTTCTTTTAAAATAGACGGAATAACACCACCTGCATCAGCGTTTACAGTATTGCCTCAGGATAATAATTATGCATATACCAGAATTTGGAAAAATGGAGGTAGCACCACACTTACCGATCCCGCACTTTCTCTAGGTGCTCATCGCCTTTCTTGCGATTCCGGTTTTAATGCTATAGCATATGGTTTTGGAG
>JANPIF010000420.1:0-3412 GCA_031424845.1 Ferruginibacter sp. | reverse complement strand
AACAACCCATACCATGTTGCCTGATATGATTGAGATAGGCAGTTTTATAGGACTTGCTGCAATGACACAGGGAGATATTCTTATTAAAAATGCTGCGGTAAATGAGCTGGGCATTATACCAGAAAAATTTAGGCAACTAGGTATACAGCTTGATATTATTGGCGACGATATTCATGTGCCTGCCCAGGATAAATATGAAATAAATAAATTTTTAGATGGTGGCATAATGACCATTTACGATAACCCATGGCCGGGTTTTACGCCCGATCTGTTGAGTATTGTTTTGGTAACGGCCATACAGGCACATGGCAGCGTACTCATTCATCAAAAAATGTTTGAAAGCCGTTTATTTTTTACTGATAAATTAATAGAAATGGGTGCGCAGATTATTTTGTGTGATCCACACCGTGCAGTAGTAATTGGGCTTGAAAGAGAAAAACAATTGCGTGGTATAACCATGAGTAGTCCTGATATACGTGCAGGTGTTGCTTTGTTAATTGCAGCATTAAGTGCATCAGGAAAAAGTATTATTCAAAATATAGAGCAAATTGATAGGGGTTATGAAAATATTGATGGAAGGTTGAAGGCGCTGGGGGCAGATATTGTAAGGATTGGTTAAGCCCGATTTAAAAATTTCACGAGTCAATTCTTGTGTCTTGTGTCTCGAATCTAATGTCTAAATACTCAATACTAATAAATGAACAAAATTTTAATAATAACAGCTCCATCGGGTGCAGGAAAAACATCTATCACAAAATACTTGATGGCGAAATTTCCGGTGCTTACATTTTCGGTATCTGCTGCTACAAGAGAAGCCAGGGGTATAGAAAAAGATGGTGTAGATTATTATTTTATAAGCGGCGAAGATTTTAAACGTAAAATTCAAACCAACGAATTTGTAGAGTGGGAAATGGTATATGAAGGAAAATACTATGGTACCCTCAAAAGTGAATTGGAACGAATTTGGTTGGAAGGAAAAGTGCCGGTGTTGGATATAGATGTAAAAGGTGCCATACATGTACAACAACAATTTAATGAAGGTGCTTTAAGTTTATTTATAGAACCGCCTTCAGTAAATGATTTAAAAACGAGATTAGAAGGACGTGGTACTGAAACGGATGAATCGTTGGCTGCCAGAGTAAACAAAGCATCATACGAGTTATCTTTTAAAGAACATTTTGATAGAACTGTTGTAAATGAAGATCTTGACACAGCCTGCAAAGAAGCTGAAAATATTGTGGCTCAATTTTTAAATGGATAGATTTAATTTTATGTTATGGGAATTTCTATTTCTGCACTTTTAGCAATATTACTTTCATTATTATTTATCGGCTTTTTTGCCGGTATCGAAATTGCATTTGTATCTGCCAATAAACTATCGCTGGAGCTTAAAAAAAAGCAGGGAACTTACTCAGGAAAAATATGGGGAAATTTTGCAGAACATCCTGCAAGGTTTATAGGAACAATATTGGTGGTAGTAAATATTTTGATGGTGGTATATGGTTTGCTTATTGGAGAATTATTGTATCCGCTGTGGCACAGATTGGAATTGAGGCTCGTACCTTCTCTTGCAAAATATGTTTATCTTATTAAACTTTTATTTGAAACTATTGCATCTACCTTAATTATTTTATTTGTAGAATTTTTATCTAAAGCATTGTTTAGGGCAAGAAACAACAGCATTCTTTCTAATGGGATTATTACTTATATCGTACAGTTCTTTAATTCAATATTTTCATCAGTAGCTTCTCTATTTGTAAGCATAGCTGAATGGATTTTACAATATCTTTTTAATGTAAAAGTAAACAATAGGAAAGAAGTTTTTAGTAAAGTAGATTTAGAGCATTACTTACAGCAAAACAAAATGCACAATGAAGAAGAATCTTCTGATATTAACAAAGAACTTTTCGAAAACGCATTGTCATTAGGTGAAGTAAGGTTAAGAGAATGTCTTGTTCCCCGAAAAGAAATAATTGGCGTAAGTGAAAATAGTTCTGTAGCAGAAATTAAAAAGTTATTTATAGAAACCAGGTTAAGTAAATTGGTTATTTATGATAAAAACATAGATAATATTACAGGCTATATTCACCAGTTGGATTTGTTTAAAAGCCCTGCTACTATTAAAGAAATTTTATTGCCAATTCCTACAGTGCCTGAGACCATGAGCGCTACAGATTTAATGACAAAATTTAGCAAAGAAAGAAAAACAATAGCATGGGTGATAGATGAGTTTGGCGGCACAGCAGGCATTGTAACTATGGAAGATTTGCTGGAAGAAATATTTGGCGAAATAAAAGATGAATACGATGATGTGGAAGATTTTGTAGATAAGCAATTGGCAGAAAATGAATATTTATTTAGTGGTAGAATGGAGCTGGATTTGATATCGGAAAAATATGGCATTGAGTTTCCGGCAGATGAAAATGCGGAAACCTTATCCGGTTTTATTGTGCAGCACAATGCTGATATACCAAAAGAAAAGGAACAAATCATTATAGGAAATTATGAGTTTAATATTTTGAGCATGAGTGATACCAGGATAGAAACCGTAAAAATGAAAGTGCTTAGAAGATCATAACAATTCTATATTTTATCTGGCAAGTTATATTTCTGTTTTACATTTGTAATATGATTATAGGGGTTCACATTTCAGGAGATACTATTGAACAACATTTTTTATTTACAGCTATTAAACATATTAGCACCAGCAACCTCACAGATACTTTTATCATTTTTACTGAGAAAGAATTAAAAGGATTATCTCCCAACTGTACAGAGATTATCATCAGCCCAAAACCTAAAAACAAATTATTACTTTATTACTGGTATTATTATAAATTACCCAAATTGCTTTATCAAAAAAGCGTATCTGTTTTTTTGAGTAACGCAGGCATTTTACCACCAATACCCTCAATAAAACATTTTTTATTTGTTGATAACATTCAATTTTTAAAAGAAAAAAATCCATTTTTTTCTAAGAAAATAAAAGAAGCGGTGACTGCAGCTTCTACTATTTTTACTACAAACACTTATTTGAATTTTTTAATGGCAGAAAAGTATCCGTTAGTTAAAAACAAACTTAAAACATTGCATATTGATGTGCCTGAAGTAAAAAAAACTGCCGATGCTCAACAAACAAAAGATAAGTATACCAACGGTTTCGATTATTTTTTATATCCAGTCACACAAACATCTTCTTCGCATACGATTACTGTTCTTAGAGCATTTTCACAATTAAAAAAATGGCAAAAATCTTCAATGCATTTGGTATTATTAGTAGATGATGCAAAGAAGGAAGTAATAAATGATTTTAAAAATTATAAGTATAAAGATGCCGTTAAAATTATTGAACGTACTAAAACAAATAATGAAGAAATTATAGCATCAGCATTTTCCAGCATTTTCTTTGGCG
>JANPIF010000419.1:0-2510 GCA_031424845.1 Ferruginibacter sp. | reverse complement strand
CTTCGTAAGCAGGCCTATCCCAGTTTTCAGTGCTAAAGGTGTATAAAGTAAGGTATTCAATTCCAAGTTCGGCCGCACCTTCTACAATATCACGTACACTTTCTACACCATGCAGGTGTCCGAAAAGTCTATCATTACCTTGCTCTTGTGCCCAACGGCCATTGCCATCCATTATAATAGCAATGTGTTGTGGTAAACGATGTAGATTTATATGTTGATGTAAACTCATTGTATATGTAAAAGCAAAGGCCGTAAAGCCTTGCAGGGGCGCAAAAGTAACAATTTTTTACTGTATTATAACGCCAAAAACGGCAGTATTTTAGTACTGCCGTTTTTGTAAAATATTCTATTTATAAATTAGTCTGCCGTTGGACAGCGGTAAGAACTTAAATTAAATGACAATCCAATTTCTGCAATAATGTATTGGTCTTTTTGTTTGCTAAAACCTCTTTGTTGACCTTCTTTGAAAAACCGAGAACCATCTTTCGTAATTTCATAACTACGATCCGCTAAAAGCTGCACGTCGCTTGGCGTTGGTAATCCACTTGAATTTATTGGACCGGGTTGGAATCTTCCATTATCTACATAAGTAGTACTTACATCATCAATATAATCTGTAAATGTAAAACGGTGGGCTACTTCAAAAGAAATATTCACCTTTTCGGTAAGGTTATATTTTATACCTGCACCAAAAGGAATACAAAGCGCAGTCGTAGAATATGGCTTTCTACCTTGAAAACCTATTGTTTGCCCTTCTGTACCCAATGGACGTAAAAAATATTTGGTTCCATTATAAAGAGCATAAGGATCATAATTGAAAACACCTACACCAAGAGTAACGTATGGGGTAAAAGAATGAGAAGGATCTTCAGGCGTAAATTTGAAAAAATTAAAATCTCCCTGAATCGCAAATTCATAAATATTTGTATTGAAACTTAAGTTTCTTAAACGCTGGTATTCATTTTTGCTGTAAGTATCACTATAACCAAGCTGTGCATAATGGGCAGAAACCCTCGCACTTATATATTCACTAAATTGTTTACGAAAAAAAATGCCGAATGCTGGTTTTGGCCTGTTAAATGCCGCTCTATTGTTAAGATCGCCAAAATAATGTGCGCCACCTCCAGTTATACCAAACTCCCCTTTATGTACGGTTTCAAAATACATTTGAGCATAAGAAGCAGTAGAAATTGAAAATAATAATGCTAGACTAAGAATTATTCGATTCACAGTAATGGTTTAAAAGTTATTGTTGGATATACAATAAAACGTTGTATGATCTGATTAATTGTGTGAAAATAAACAAATGTTCTGTATTAAACAGCTCTAATTCAATTTAAAAAAGTGTATCATGTTAAAATTTCTTAACATTAATTGGCTTTTTCAATTCTTAGGCCTGCACTTAATATATGCTGAAGTGGGTTATCTCGCATTAATTGACCAATAGTAAAAGTATAATCGCCGGGTTTGATAAATTTTTTAGGGGTACCGGATATCAATTTTCTTACTTCCCAAATATCGTTCATGCCTACACCTTCCCATCCATTAGCATCGTTACCCAGCGGTAGATTTATTTTTTGAAATTGCAAACCGGTATCTCCCGGAGCTTGCAAGCCAGCATTAAGCCATATATTATTGTATAAATAAGCATCTGTATGTCTTAATACTATATAAATATTATAGGTAGAAGTGGTATCAGTAATTTTAAATGAACCTGTAGCATTAAAATTATTTTGCCACTGCATATTTGGAATAGAAGTATTTTTTTCGAATACGTCAATATTTTTGCATGCAGATAAAATACATAAGGGTAGTAAAAATAAGTATGCTAAATTTTTATGTTGTTTTTTTAATAAGAAATTCATCCTGCTTTATTTGCTTGTCTTTTTTTATAGTCTTTTTTTCTACAGAACATTTAGCACTTGCTCTTTTGCTTTTTCCAATTCATCCTTCATGGTAACAACACATTTTTGAATGCCTGCATCATAAGCTTTGCTGCCGGTAGTATTTATTTCTCTTCCTATTTCCTGTAAAATAAATGATAGTTTTTTGCCTTTGCCATCTTCCTCTTTCCCGCTCATAATTTCATTGAAATATTCGCAATGTTGTCTTAGTCTTATTTGCTCTTCATGAATATCAATTTTCTCCATGTAATAAATAAGTTCCTGTTCCATTCTATTATTATCAATATTTTCTTTACCTACATTTTCTTCGAGCAAAAGGTTTATTTCATCTCTTATTTTTTGCTTACGGGCAGGTACCAATTTCAAAATATTTTCTTCTTCGGCAGTAATATTTTCTATTCGTTGTATCAAATCTTTTTCTAAAGATTTACCCTCTTCCGATCTATGATTATTTAATTCTTTAATGGCAATAAGCAATACTTCAGAAAAATATTCAAAGTCATTTTTATCCATCACATCAGTAGATGGTGTTACAACTTCTGGCAAGCGAAGAAGGGAACTTAGTACAGCATTGGTATCAATATCTAAATCGTGCGCAAGCGTTTT
>JANPIF010000418.1:0-5338 GCA_031424845.1 Ferruginibacter sp. | reverse complement strand
TTTCAATATGCCCGGTGTACATGGCTACCATTGGTGTTTTTCCGTTCTTGCCAAAACCACTTGTGTTATTTTTATCTACAACACAAGTACCAGAAAAAATCATAATCCCATTTTCTTCTGGTATAGCAATTGGTAAATTTTTCCAGTGTATTAAATCTTTACTTGTTGCATGAGCCCACGTCATGTGCCCCCATTTATTTTCGAAGGGATTGTGTTGATAAAATAAATGATATACACCCTTATTAAATACCAATCCATTGGGGTCGTTACACCAATTTTTTTGAGGTGAATAATGAAACTGTGGTCTGTATTTTCCTGTATAAGATATTGACTGAGAAAATAAAGTTCCTGTTACCAAGATCAGGAATGGAAAAATTAAAATTTTCATAAATAATATTATTAATAATTAGCGATCCATTTCTTCTAATGATAACCCCTTTGTTTCAGGCATCATTTTCCATACAAAAAAAAGTTGTAAAACCATCATAAAACAGAAGAAAGCAAAAATTTCCATTCCACCATATTTTGCTGAAAAATATGGAAACACCTGTGCGATTAATGCAGCAAATACCCAATGAGTAAGACACCCAAACGATGTGCCTGCTGCTCTTACAGCGTTTGGAAATATTTCTGAAATAAAAACCCATATTACTGCACCTTGCCCAATAGCATGTGCGGCAATAAAAAGAAATACATAGAAAGTTATAAAACTATGCTCAGATGAATGAAAAGAATATGCAATGAGTGCAAGCGAAATTATGTAACCAATGCTGCCAATATACATCAATGTTCTACGCCCAAACCTATCAATTAAATACCAACCTACAATGGTAAATAATAAATTGACCACACCGATACCAACAGAAGAAAGTAATGCTGCTTCTCTACCAATGCCTGCCATTTCAAAAACTTTTGGGGCATAATAAATAATAGCATTGATACCTGAAAGCTGGTTAAAAAAGGCCAATAAAAAAGCAAGTAGCAAAGGCTTGTAAAATTTTTTATTGAACAAATTTATTTTTATAGCTTGTACAGATGCTTTTACTTCTTCAATTACAGAACTATTTTGGACTGTTAATGCTAATACTTTTTCTGCAGCCTTATCATCTTTTTTAAAAAGAATTAGCCATCGTGGTGTTTCGGGTACAAAAAACATAAGTGCAGAAAAGAGGAGTGATGGTATGGCAACAATGCCAAGCATCCATCGCCAATCATTTTTACCGCCTATGCCTTGCAATAAAAAATTTGAGAGGTAAGCAATTAAAATACCGGCAACAATATTTACTTGGAAAGAAATAACCATTCGGCCCCTGTATTTTGGAGGTGCAATTTCAGCTATATACAATGGAGCTACCACTGAAGATGCACCAATACTAAGACCGCTTAAAAAACGAAAAAACATAAAACTGTTAACCTCCGGCGAAAGTGCAGCGCCTAATGATGAAATAAAAAATAAAATTCCAATCCATATCAGTGTTTTTTTTCTGCCTATTTTATTAGCAGGATAATTACCAAATGCTGCACCAAATGCAGTGCCGTACAATGCCATTGCTATTGCTGTGCCATGTAACCAATTACTTAAGCCCCACAATTGTTGTATTGCTTTTTCAGCTCCAGAAATTACTGCCACATCTAACCCAAATAAAAATCCACCCAGGCCAACAGTTATTGACCATACAATTAATTTTTTATTCATTAAATTAGTTTAGGCTTTTAAAAGTTTAATATTCTAATCATTACTTTACCATAAAATCAGCTTGTTTTGTATCTCGTGAATTTGGCCCAATAAACACACTGAATTTCCCACTTTCAAAAACACTGTTTCCATTGGCATCATAAAAAGATAAATCCTTTTCTGATAAAGTGAAACTTACCACTTTAGATTCGCCCGCTTTTATTAATAATTTTTTAAAGGCTTTTAATTCTTTAACCGGTCTTACTATAGATGCTGCGTGGTCTCTTATATATAATTGAACTGTTTCTTCTCCATCAATTGCACCGCTATTTTTAACGGTAATTGAAACATTTAAAGATCCTGATTTCGCAATACTTGCAGCCGAAAGTTTTACATCGCTGTAATCATATTTTGTATAGCTTAAACCAAAGCCAAAAGGGTAGAGGGGTTCGTTAGGAATATCTCTGTAGCGGCTAAACCAATTGCCTGCAGGATCAGTTGGATTTGGTCTTCCTGTATTAAAATGATTATAGTAAACTGGAATTTGTCCTATTGCGTATGGAAACGTCATGGATGTTTTTGCAGATGGATTGTATTCACCTACCAACATAGAAGCAATTGCATTACCATGTTCAGTCCCCAATATCCAGCACTGTACCATTGCATTTACCAAAGGTTCAGCTTCCGTTAAAATTAACGGTCTTGCACTGCTTACCAATGCTACAATTGGTTTACCTGTTTTTTGTAATGCTTTTAGTAATTCTATTTGCCCGTTGCTTATTATAGGGTTTGCAAGCGATCTGTCTTCACCAGCCATTTTCCCGCTGATGCCAATATTTACTAAAACAATATCTGCCGCATTTGCATTTTGTACGGCTTCATTAATTAATGTTTCGTTGCTTGTATTGTCAGCATTGTATCCATTGGAAAAAGTAATATTTTCTATTTTACTCTTAAGGCCCTCATACAAAGAAACGGCATCGTTGCTATTACCTTGTGCTATCCAAAAGTCAAACATGTCTGGCTTACTATTGGCATATAAACCAATTAATGCTACTTTTTTATTTTTAGTAATGGGCAATGTATTATCCTTATTTTTTAAAAGCACGATTGATTTTTCAGCAGCGATTTTTGCAACAGCTCTGTTTTCTGGAGTAAATAATGTTGCCTTTTCATTGGCTTCGTTACAAAATTTGAAAGGGTCATCAAACAAGCCTAAATTAAATTTTTGATACAGTATTTTACCCACAGCTTCATCTAATTGAGCGAGGGTTATTTTTTTCTCTTTTAATAACTCTGGTAAATATTTTTGGGAAACCTTACTTTCCATATCCATCATACTTCCCGCTTGTATTGCTTTTAAAGCTGCTTCTTTTCCATCAGCTGCATTGCCATGGTTAATGATTTCATTAAAAGAGCCCCAGTCGCTCACTAAAAAACCTTTAAAGCCCCATTTGTTTTTTAATACATCTGTAATTAAAAATTTATTGGCACTTGCAGGTACACCATCTACCACATTAAAAGCATTCATTACTGTAGCTGCACCGGCATTTACTGCTGCTTTATACGGCGGTAAATATTTATTCCAAAGCATTACTCTGCTCACATCCACCTGGTTATATTCCCTGCCAGCTTCTACTAAACCATATGCTGCAAAGTGTTTAACGCAGGCTAAAATATGTTTGTTATCTTTTAAATTTCCCTGTAATCCTTTTACCCTTGCTGCAGAAACCAAGCCTGCATAATATGGATCTTCTCCTGCACCTTCCATAACCCTGCCCCAGCGAGGATCATTGCTTACATCGCACATGGGAGCAAAAGTCCAGTGCAAACCAGCAGCTGCAGCTTCTTTTGCTGCAACAGATGAATTAATTTCTATTGCAGTTAAATCCCAACTACACGCCTCTGCTAATGGAATGGGGAAAATTGTTTTATAACCGTGTATCACATCATAGCCAAATAGCAATGGAATTTTTAACCTTGTTTTCATTGCTTCGGTTTGAATTGCTCTGGTATCTGCAACACCAACAACGTTTAGTAATGACCCAACAGCCCCAGTTTGTACTAATTTTACTTTTTCATTTTGTCCTGCATCGGCAGTTGCTGGCCCGGTAAAAGCGCCACCATTCAGTTGGTTTAATTGACCGGCTTTTTCTTCTGGAGTCATTCTACTCAATAAATCAGCCACACGCTTTTCAATACTTAATGCGGGGTTTTGATAAGGAAGTTTTGTTTGTGCAACTGTTGTTAACCCAATCGATAACATTGCAAATAGATAGATTATTTTCATTTATTATTTTTTTCTAAGTTATTTAATTTTAATGTTACAAGCTTAATAATGCGATAATTTTAATGAGCCACCCTCACATTTGTTTTGTTCCATATTATGGATAAATCCATTTTCCAACCTGAACCCTTTTGGTTCATTAATAGTCCTTACATGTATATTTATCATTAAAAGTTTTATCTATTTCAAACTTACAATGCATGCTTGGTATGGTAGAAGATTTACTTTTCCATCAACAGTATTTAATGACTGCATATTATTGATCCACTCATCACTCAGCGTTAAGCCATTTAAGTTAAATGTGCCGGTGGTATTTCTAAAATTTAAAAGCACCAATACTTTTTTTCCATCCGCTTCTCTTGTGTATGCATACACATTAGGGTTTTCTCTATCAAGCAATGTATATTTTCCATACACCAAAACATCTTTATGCTCCTTACGAAGCTTTGTCATTTTTCTAAAATAATTTAAAGTTGAATTTGGATTAACTTCTGCGGCAGCAACATTAATGTTTTGTTTATTATCGTTTACTTTTAACCAAGGAATCCCTGTAGTAAAGCCCGCATTGGCGGCACTATCCCATTGCATAGGTGTACGACCATTATCTCTTGCGCCGCCATTTTTTTGCGTTTCTAAGAAGGCTTTTAAATCGCCACCTGCGTTTTTAACCTTACCATATTCAGCCATCATTTCAATATCTCTGTAGTCTTCAATTTTATCGAATTTAATATTTGTCATACCCAATTCGTCTCCATAATAATAATATGGTGTACCACGCATACTTAATAAAAATGTAGTAAGCATTTTAGAAGAGGCTTCTCTAAACTCCGGAGCATCGTTTCCCCAACGGGTTACCATGCGGGGCTGGTCATGGTTACCAAGGTAAATGGTTCCCCATCCTTTATCAGCAAATACACTATCCCATGAAGAATACACATTTTTAAATTCCAGCAAACTCCAGTTAGGATTCATTTTTTTATAAGCGCCTTTTTCATATCCAATATCTACACCTTCAAAATGATAACTCATATCAAGCTCATGCCGATCGGGGTCAACAAAATTCATTGCTGTTCCTTTTGTAGTACCAGCACCTTCTGCCAATGTCATAATATCGTATTTGCTTAACACTTCTTTGTTCATTTCCTGCAAATATGTATGTACAGCGGGTGTGCTTGCAAAATATGTAAACCAGCCACCGCCATATTTTTCATCAAGTTCTTTTTGCGTAATTACAGGAAAACTTGTATCCTTAGCAATCACCGGAATTACATCCATTCTAAAACCATCAACCCCTTTTTTAAACCACCTGTTCATCATGGCATAAATTTCTTTGCGTAGTTCAGGATTCTCCCAATTAAGGTCGGGTTGTTTATAAC
>JANPIF010000417.1:0-20586 GCA_031424845.1 Ferruginibacter sp. | reverse complement strand
CAGCTCCGGTACTTTGCCTTTCTGTTTATAAACATCTAATTTTCCTTCGTGCAATTAAGCAACTCCTCTACTGTCGTATCCTGTGTATTCTAGTCTTTTAAGTCCGTTTATTATGATGGGGTAGGCCTCTCGTGGCCCTGTGTATCCTACAATTCCGCACATAAATGATTCATATTATTTAGGGTGCAATATTATCGAAAAATAAGCAAGGGCTGGTATAATGGGAGATATTAAAATTTTTACAAAAGGTTGGCGTTTGTTAGTATTCTTTTTTGGTAAAGATTTTTGCTTTTGGGCTTTCAGCATTAGCTCTTTAATCAGCATTTGCTGCGGCTGTCTGCACTACTCCTCGTTTCGCTTCGCTCCACTGTGGGGTAGTGCTGCCCATCCGCCAGCCCTTGGGCGGAAGAATTATGATATAGCTTTTTGGATGCATGAGATGGAATGTTTTCCTTTTTTCACATTTATTCGTACGAATAAATGTGAAATCAAACACTTTTATGGACGAATAATTTTATAATGGATGATAAACTCTTTCTGCTGTCCTGTAAACTTCCTTCTTATCCAGCGTCATATTCTTGGTTTTATTTTGCAAATAAAGTGGTACTTGGTCAGCAAAATGTTTGCTCTCGGGGTGACTGCTTGCACCATACATATTAACCGTTTCTATTTTTGGTAATCCTTCTTTTGCAAAGCGGACAAACATTATTAACCCATCGCCGCCAATAGATTTTAAGCGACCGTTTTTCATAGGCTCGGTCCATTGTGGCGCAAGTAAATCAGGAAAGCCTGCCAGTGGATATTCATTATCACCTCTTACCAGTTTTTGTAAATCGCCTAAAGTAATAAGGCTGTCATTAAAATATTTTTTATAGTATTTATGTACGTTTTCAAAAGTTTCTACTGCTTCTTGTTTTTTTATTAACCTGGGTGCTACGCCCTTTAATTTCTTTTTTAAATATTCGTACGATAATAAAAATATGGCTGCTCCTTTACTTTCTATATTTCCTTTTTTATCCCAACCTTTAAACGTGGAAATGATTGGTTGTAAAGAGGAGAATTCATTTTCATTTAAAGAAAACATACTATCTAATTTATACCTGTATTGAAGTTGTGCAGGTAATTGAATATCATATTTTATTTCTTTAAATTTTTCATAACTCAGTTTGTCATTTTCGGGAAATAACTCCAGAAAACGAACACTTCTGTTTAGATGATAGGTTTCCCATCCATCCTGTACATTAAAAAATTGTGGATTCAAATTATCCTCTTTGGCAGTTGCTAAAAATGAGGAATGATTGGTATTAAATAAGAATCCACTTTTAGGATTTACATATTGAGGGAGTTTTTTTATTTCTCTAAACTTTGTCCATAACGTAGTGCTAGTATTACCCGGAAGTGTTCGCTGCCATTTGAAAATGTACAAAGAATCTTTGGTTGAAGAAACTTTTTTTCCATTCTTTTCATACAATATTCTTACAGGCATGGCCGCATTGTTTATATAAAAAATGGTATCATGCTTATCTGCATACATAATATTAAACATGCTCAATTCCTGTTTGCTAAGTGCAGCATAAAACTCTGTGTAATTTTTTGCTTTGTCCATTTGGTACCATTGGTCTAATGCACCAATTTTCATATTTGCACCCAACCGAATAGAAAAAAAACCTGTCTTATTTTTCATGGTGGCACCATACTTACTCCAATATACTTTGCGTTTTATTTTTATAGGAATTCCTTTAATGCTCAGCTTGATAGTTTTCACTTCTAAATCTATCCATTGCCCGTCAAACATATATTGCAAAGCATTATTAGGATTTATTTCTAATTGGTATTCATCAATTCTGTCGCAATAATTTACAGTATGTGCCCAACCCAAATTTTCATTTACACCGTGTAAAATACTTGGTGCGCCGGCCAACAAACCACCTAAAACATTTAAACCTTCTTCGCTACAAATATGTGCCTCGTAAAATGCCTGCGCCCCAGTATTTGGCTGGTGAGCATTTATTAATAAAAATGATTCACCGGTAGTTGTTTTGGTATTTAATACAGCAGCGGAGTTGCTGCCTTTTTTATTGTATTCCGGTGCTTGCGGTTCTATATTATTAAATATTCTCTGCAATGCTTCACCTGCCCCATTAAAAATAGTAAGTGCAAAAACAGATGATGAAACGTACTCTTTTAATGTAATGGGAAATAATTTTTTATGGAGCACTTCGCTTTTGTGTGTGGCTGCATAATGGTTAAGCGCCTGCACATAACCCGTAATATAATTTACAAAAGCAGGGGAGAGTGTGTTCCATTTTTCTTCTGTAATTTCTTTACAGCGAAACAATGCAAATGCATAATCTCCCGCAGCACCCTGCTTACCCAACACTTTTCCCATTAAACCTTTTACAGGTAAAAGCAATTGTTGCATGCTTGCAAATTCATCTTCTGCTTCTGCCCATGCGAGTCCGTATGCCACTTCAGGATCCGTCTTTGCAAAAATATGTGGCACACCAAAACTATCTCTTACAATATCAATGGCAGCGGGGTTTATGGGGGTTTGGGAAAAGATATTATTTATAAATAAATAAAATGCGGAGAGAAGAACTGCTATTTTCATTTATGAAGGAAGTTGATGGGTTAGTTTGTTTTGTAAATATAAGTTGTTTGATAGGCTAGTGCAAAAGCCTTTGCAGCATTGAGAAACGGTTCAGCTTTCTTTCGAACTATTTATTTCGGAAAAAAAACGAACCTTTTTAATTGCATTATGATTAAAACTGTTTATCTCAAGGTAGAGAAGGTTATCAATTTTGAATTAAAATAATATTACATATATTTATATTCCCCCAATAACTTTCTTTCTCACCATTTTTTAATATTTAAAATAACCAACATGAAAAAAATTGTTTTATTCTTTATTGTTGCATCTGCTGTGGGCTGTAACAATGCCCCTGAAAAAGAAACCACTAAAAATGAAGTGGCTACAACGGATACAATGGCAGAAAAACCAAATTATCCTTACAGTATTAAAAATCCTGATAATTGGTTGGTAGGTTCTCCTGCAAATACCATGATTGCTTTATCCTCATTAAAGAAATGGGAAGAAGGTAAAATGGATGAATCTGCTGCATATTTTGCTGATACAGTCAACCTGAAATTTGATGGGTTGGATAAAACGATGCCAAGAGACAGTGTAAAAAGTATGCTTGCAGGTTTGTGGAACACCTATAAAACAGTAGATATTCGAATGGAAGATTGGGAATCAGTCATCTCAAAAGATAAATCAGAAGAATGGGTTACTATTTGGTATACGGAGCATTGGGAAACAAAAAACGGTGTAAAAGATTCAGCAGCCTTGATTAATAATTTTAAAATTGTAAATGGTAAAATTGTAAAGCTTGATGAATATACCAGAAAACTAAACTGATAATTTAAAAGATTTTGAAAGAACATTTTTGTAAAATTCAGATTATTAATTATGGTTTAATCAATTACCAAAAGCCGTAAAGAGTTTGAATACTTTTCGGCTTTTTTTAGTGATAATTTTCATAGATCATGAAACTAATTGCTTGATTGTTATTACAAATAGTTAATTACCATTTACAAACCTTGCATACCTAACAGCATACCGAAGCAAGAAATTTTTATAAATAGCAAGAGGTTGTCTTTAGGAAGACAACCTCTTTTTTAGTAAGGAGATTTTAATATTTTACCTTCTGATAATTTTTTCTGTAGCAACTACTCCGCCATTAATTGTCAATCTAACTATGTATAATCCTGCAGGTAGATTGCCTAAATTATTTATGAGAATATTATTGTTTCCCACATTAATATTTGTTTGATGAACCATCACTGTTTTACCTGTTGCATTTACAATACTTATTTGTGCTATTCCTTTTTGCGAAGCATTGTAACGAACCTTTATACTTTCTACAAATGGATTTGGAGAAACTTCCATTACTACTGCTGCATCCATTTTTAATTTGACTGTCATTATTTTGCTGTAAGTAAATCTGCCATCATCATCAAATTGCTTTAAGCGATAGTAAACAACATTTGTATTTTGTAACTCAGCAGATTTATCTGTATATGCATAACTTTTTTGAGTTCCTGCTGCAAAACCATCTAACACAATTGCAATTGTTTTAAATGTGTTTACATCAAAAGACCTTTCTACCTCAAAACGGTCGTTGTTTATTTCTTCTGTCGTTATCCAAGTAATTGCCACGGCTGAGTTCTCCAACGGTACAGCATTTATAGACAAATACTTTACAGGCATTGGGCCTGCTGCTGCTACCGATACAACAGCTGTATCTGCACAACCGTTTCTTTGTTCTATTAATATTAAGGTATAATCTCCCTCTTGGCTTATAACAGCATCTTTAGTAATACTTGAAAATGTGCCGGGACCTTTCCAGTTCCAGTTTAAGCCTGTAGAACCACCGAAAGCTGTAATAACATTACTTAAAGTAACATCTCCACCTACTAATAGTGCTGTAGATAATGGATTATTTGTTATTAAAGATCCCACAACAGTAGCTGATGCAACAGGTTGAAATTTATCTTCCAACACTGTCGTGCTATCTGTTCTTGTTGGGCAACCAATTACAATGGAACTGGTTAAATAATATTTACCAGCCTTGTTAACAACAGCATTGTTACCATTAAGAGAAATAATATTACCATTGGCAGTAGACCACTGGTACGAAGCGCCACTAACCGGAGTAAGTGGAGAAAGAGTTATTGAAGGAGCATTACATTTTAATACTGATGGGGTAGCAATTGAAGGTGGCGCAACCGGGGCATCTAAAAACTCATACGGACCTGAAAAATCCTGTAACGCAGATGTAAAAGATGCCGAAGATCTAGTTTTTATTATTACACTTGTAAAAGGAGGTACACATCCATCAAAGCCACCGGTAGATAAAGCAGGATCAATTCCCATACTTGTTAAATCTACTGCAACTTCTCCCATATCATATGGGGCGTATTGAGTAGAATAAGATGTAGGTCCGTTATTTAATTCTTTAGAAGATGTACCCCAAAATGGAGCAGATGTATTTGCAGTACTTGCGGAAGTCCATGCGTTAAATTGAAAAGGTGCCACTACTGCAACTTTTGCATAGCCATAAGTAGTGCCATAAAATTCATTTGGTACGAAACCAAATTTTATAGGATTAACCGTGCTATAAGTAGTTGCAGACACCCATATGTAAATACTAACTTCGGTAACTCCTGCTGTACCATATGAAAAAGAAACTGTCATATCTCCAACAGCGTTTACTGTACCATCTGGTTTAAAAGTCCAGTTGGTGTGGCCACCTTTTCCGGCAGGACCTGAATTGCTAAACAAGCCGGTCGTAGAATTGTATACAATTCTGCTGTTAAAAAGTTCAAAATCAACATATCTGTTACCTGTATTACCAAGTGTACTTACGCCCATCGCAAGTATTAAATTACTAGGGTTGGTGTTATTTATAACAGTACCATTTCGGCGCATGTGAACGTATGAATCAATTATATCCCCTTTATCGGAAACTGTTGAACCACTTGGGGCAGTAGCCCATGTAGATGGGTTATCGCCATTTTTAGAACCATTTGTAAAGGATGTTAAATCTGCTCCACCAGTACTGTTACCAACTCTATCCCTACCATAACGAGCATCTAAAAGCAAATAACCATTTTGAGTAGAATATCTCGGAAAAGCCATACCTAAATTAAAAGCAACATTTTGAGAAGCTTCTAATTGGTTTTTAAATCCTTGAGCTCCCGTAGTATCAATTACACCAATACCGCTGGTACTGCCTTTAAACCAGTCAAAACTACCGGTGGTAGTAGACGGAGTAATGTTTTGAGATTGTCCCGAGATAACATCGCCATCAATACCAAAACCTGCAGGTAAGCCTGGTGCATATTGAGCAAAGCTAATAAGTGGAGAAAAAGTTACGAGTGTAATAATAGTGGCTAAAACGAATGTAAAATTGCGTTTCATTTTTTTGTGGTTTTGTGGTTAATTAATCCAAGTTTATCTATTGTAGGTTTAAGGATGGATTTAACCGTTTTATGAAGTTTAGAATAACCGAGGTAACAGTCATTTCTAATTTCGATGTAAAAGTATTAATCAATAGGTAAATTTCCAAAAATAAAACATAGTAATTTTACTATTATTCGAGTTTTTTTACTCGATTTAGCATTGTAGTATAAATTCTACATACTAAATCTTTATTTTATTGAATATTATCTAAGGTTATCGCTTAAAAATTATATTTCTTTCGAAAGTTATCGTTTTTTCTGTATTAAAATATAGATTTACAAGCGTTTATATGAAGAAAATCAATAAAAAAATTGGCGATTGTTACATAAAAAATTTCATTTTTTTGAAAATTGATGTCATCATACTGAAAATTTTTTTTACTTATTCTCTAAGTATTTTTAAGGGGAAAGTACGTAAACTAATGGTGCGTATTTTTTCTGACAATACGTAAAATCATCGGTATATTTTAATTGAGTATAATGCTAAATTATTTTGAGCCCAACTAATTAGGGGATCACTTACCATTGGTGATCAAGTGTAAAATTTGTAAGCCACCCAACCCCTGCGAAAGTCAGTCGTAGAGTAATGGAACATAAGATCAAATAAAAATAAACGTCGCTGGTTAAATACCAAGCGACGTAAAATAGTTAAGCGCCAATAATGCAGCGTTTTAATTTAAAATATTTAAGCAGATTATCTGCGGAGACCACCGAGTAAACGGGAAAGTAAGCCACCAGCGTTTCCAAAACCTCTGCCACCGCTAAGGCCTGAAATCAATGAGCCGATACCGCCGCCACTGCTGTTTCTACCACCGCCTAATAATGAGCCAAGGCCACCTGCCAGTAAACCGCCCCCTAACATTGAACCAATTCCTCCACCACCGCCTGTGCTCGCCATGCGATTGCCGCCACCTCTTCTGCCCGACATCATTTTTGCCAGCACCAATGGCCCCGCTATTCCCAATAATCCTTTACCGATGGTGCGCCAGTCAATACCTGCACT
The DNA here is from genome assembly GCA_031424845.1 of Ferruginibacter sp. Taxonomy (GTDB): domain Bacteria; phylum Bacteroidota; class Bacteroidia; order Chitinophagales; family Chitinophagaceae; genus Ferruginibacter. The sequence continues at coordinate 13,559 of JANPIF010000417.1, read as the reverse complement.
TTTAAATTTCTCTTCTAAACCAAGTGATTTCAAAAAGCCGGGACTGCTTACTTCTTCCTGTTCTGCTGGCTTGGTATCCTCTGTTTTATCCACAAACTGATCAAGCAATGAAAATTGTTCTTTATTGATATTTAAATGCGCAGCTATTTTTTCTACATTCTCTTTTTCTTCATCAGAATAGTTTTGATCTGCCTGGCCGAAAGCGATCAGATCTGTAACCAAAGAAAAGCGCAGGTCACTTGTTTTTAAAACTTCCAGGCAATTGGCAAGTTCTTCACCCGATAATTCTGTAGCTGCCCTTACTACAGATTCTTTTTGAGAATCTGAAAGGCCGGCAGAATCTGCAAGCATTTCCATATGTTCTATTTCTTCTTCTGAAGCTGAATGATCAGCGGTGGCTATGGAGGCAATAGCTCCAAGATAAGCCCCTTTTTCTCTGTCAGAAAAATCCTTTAAAAGTTTTTCGTTTTCCATTGTATATAATTTTTAGGTTGATACTGATTATACCAATAAGTGTACCTATTGTAAAAAAAAGTAGTTGCTCATTTAATATTTAAATGAGGCGATTAAATTGTATGATTCTCATACCGGGTCGGGATTTCTTATACTTGGTCGGCTGGTCAAAGAAAAAGCCTCGGCATGTGCGTGGTAGGATCCACTTCATTTATTGTTAGCGTGGGCACCAACGGGGGCGGAGAATAGTAATTACAAATTCTCTTCTTTTCATGATGTAATATAAACCTACGTTTTTTCAACTCGCAACTTTGCGAGTGCCTAAACTTGCGAAGATATGAGCATAGCAAAGTGCGAAAGGGTATCTGTGCGCCTAATTTAACGATGTTGTGCTATGGAAATAAAATTATAACGCCGCACAACTTGTGGCGCCCGTGCGGCAGAAAGCCATTGCGCAAAGGCTTCGCCTCAATTCTGCATTAGAGTCGGAGTAGATTGTAGCAGAAATTTTTACGCAAATATTAGCGGACGTTGCGTGAGACACACAACTAGGCTGAGACTTTACACTACTATTCGGCAGCCCTTCGGCGGTATACCTTTTCCCTTCGCTTACGTTGGGTAATTTGTAACTGTGAGAGTGACCCACTCTTGCACCCGTGAGTCGCCGAGACTTGGGGATATTACCCTTTCTTACTTTTTATCAATCTGCTGCAACAGTTCTTTTATTGCTGTATCTAGTTGTTCATCTTTATCAGAATGACCAAGGGTTTTTGAAACGAAGACGTCAACCGGGCGGGGGTTTAGTTCCATATTTTTGCCTTCGTGGTCGGTGATCTTTGTTCCGGGCATGCGCATAACCGAGCCATCTATTAATTGTAATGAGCCGGTAAAAATGATCCAGCCGGCAGTAGGCTCACCAACTACTTTACCTAACTTAAGCGTGCGGTATCCCTGTGTAAAATCTTCAGCATCAGAAAGCGAATGCTGGTTGATTACAAGGATCGTTGGTGCTTCAAGCGAACGCTGGCCAAGTGCTACACGAGCCGGTGCGGCGGGAAAGTCCCGTGTCTGCATGGTCATGTATGGTCTGCGGGCAAATACATCTAATGCATAAGCATTTACAAAGCCACCATTGTTGTTACGAATGTCTATTACCACTCCGTCATTGCTGTGGTTTTCCGCATCCATATCAACATATAACTGATCCAGCGAGTTTGAAGACATGTCTGCCATATGTACATAACCGAGGCGACCATTGCTAACCTTGTTTACATAAGCTCTTTGGGCAGTTACCCATTGCTTGTAAAGAAGTTGCTTTTCGGCTGCTAAAGATATAGGGCGCACTTCTACACTCCTTGTATTACTACCATTCGGCAAAGTACTGATGGTTAACAATACTCTTTTGTTGATCTTATACTCGAGCAACTGATCAATGTTGGTTGTGGCAGTTACAGGCGAGCCATCTATAGCTACCAGATAATCGCCTGCCGCAATTTTGCCCGACAATGCAGCTGGTCCAAGCGGAAGGATATTGGTAATCTTTAAGTGTTGGTTGCTTTCATATTCTGACCGGTCGAAGCGAAGACCGAGGTTACCGGTAACAGGACCGCCTGCGGAAGGCGGGCCGGATATACCTGAGTGCGAAGCATTCAACTCCCCTAACATCAGGCTGATTACCCGGCGGAGTTCATCCGGTGTGCCGGCACCGGCTGCATAAGGCGCATACTGCTCTTTCACTTCGTTCCAATTTGCACCATGGAAATTTGCATCATAGAATCCTTTGTACTGGCCCAGCCATGCTTCATTAAAAGTTTCCATTTTCATCGTGTTGTAATCAACATCCAGCTCAGCCGTTACTGCTACGGAACGTACCACTCGGCTATCAAGGGTAACTGCCTGTATCTTTCCGCCTTCCAGGTAATAAAGTTCCTTGCCGTCAGCTGACAGCTGCAAGTTTCCTTTACCACCCGGTGTAGTAGTGATTTGTTTTAGTACAGGTGCCTCTTTAGCCAAGTCATCAATAGACCATGTATATATATTTGACTGCCCTGCAACTGCAGCAGTCAGGATAAGTGATTTGCCATCCTTACTCATCATGATTTGGTTGACACTTACTCCAAGCGGCAACAAGCTCAGACGCTGCCTGATGCCCTCCCACTCTATAGCGATTTTATTTCCCTTCTTGGTTGAGTCTGCCTTTTTACTCAGCGTATCAACTGTATGTACCGTAGGAGTTTTAGTAACGGATGTTGTTGAAGGCAGTTCGTCAATAAAAAGTTCTCTGAATTGATTCTCTCTAAACCGCGGTTGTTGCGGAACAAGATCTACCCGTGCCGCATTTACATTTTCTGTTCGCTGGCTCGTGAGGAAGAACAGCGATTTACCTTCTTTATCCCAAACGAGGTTCCCAAGGTTAGAGTTTGCAAGAAAGCTCACAGCTTTGCCGTCGCCGCCACCTGCGGGAATAACAAACGCACTGCGAAATCCTTTTGTGCCTGCATTAGGGTACGCAATCCATTTACTGTCCGGCGACCATGAAAGAATATTGCTAGCACCAAAAATGGAACGTGCAATAAATCCTTTTGTTAACAGTTTATCCTGCTTAGTGGCAAGGTCAACTGTATGCAGCTCTTTACCATCCCGGATGTATGCCAGTGTTTTACCGTCGGGTGAAAGTGAAGGCGCTTCTTCTTCTGATTTATTATCCGTTAGTGGTACTTCCCTGCCTGTTATAAAACTGTATTCGTACAACTTGCCTACCCCGGTGCGGTAAGATGTGTAAATAAGTTTATTGCTGTTATTCGTCCAGAGAAGTGCTGCCTCAAGTTCGGTAGTTGTGGTGATGCGGGCTGCGTCGCCACCATCTTTTGCCGAAGCAACAAATACATCTCCGTATGCTACGAAGGCAATTTTTTTACCATCCGGAGATAATGACATATCGCTGAAGTTGGATGTTAGCCGTTGGTGTTCGGTTAACGGACCTGCAGGCACACCACGACGCACAATCTTTACTTCGCTTGCTTGCCCGTTAGCCGTGTTAAAACTCCAAACGGCAAAGTCACGTTCGAAAACAATGGTCTTTCCATCTGCTGAAATATTCGGAAATAATACACGGCCTTTTTTGAATTGCGTGAGTTGTTTGGCAGCGCCTTCCAACTGCTGCAACCACAAGTTTTGTGCTCCTGTTCTGTCGGATATATAATAAATGGACTTGCCATCAGCGCTCCACATTGGCCACAATTGTTTGGCGCCTCTGTCTGCAATTTTTTTGTATTGTTTATTGCCGGTATTTAACAGCCAGAGTTCTGATTCGTCTAAGTGACTATGGCCATTACGCCACCACTGCCCTGTGCCCGTACCACGTGCTGTAATTGCCAGCGTTTTACCATCGGGTGAAGGTGCTGCTCCGTATTCTGAAATATATTCTGAATTAGAAACTGTTACAGGCATTCCTCCTCCTATATTTATTCGAAAAATGTCTTTCATACCTGCAATGTCTTTATCTGTAGCAGAAAAATATAATTGCTTGCTGTCTGCAGACCATGCATTTAATTCATCAGGCCCATCTCCGAATGTAAGGCGCTTAAGGTCCCCTTCCTGCATGTTGAGGATGTAGATATCACTGCCACCTGTTCTAGTGCTTTGAAAGGCAAGGAGCTTACCGTTCGGCGAATAGAGTGGTCTTGATTCCGTAGCAGGGTGCGATATCAGCAATCGGGCTTCACCTCCCGATGCATTTACCGTCCAAATATCGCCGCCTGATACAAAAGCGATTTCTTTACCATCAGGTGATATAGCGGGTTCAGCGAAAGAAAAGGCAGGTGTTATGTCTTTTGCTGATTGACAGAAATTTGCGGAGGATACAGTTAATAAGGCAAAGAGGTATAAGAGTCTCATATGTAAGTGTATTTTGTTAGAAGGTATGTGCCGATATGAAAGATAAGAAAGTAAAAAGAAAAATAGGAGGAATAAGTTTGTTTATTAGTCAGTTCAAATATTGGTTGTATTAGGAGATATGCTGCAAGGAAAATGCGGAAGGGTATCTGTGCGGCTAATTTAAACGATGTTGTGCATTTGAATATAATTATTGCGCCGCACAGAAAGCTGTTGCACAAATGCCTCGCCTCATTTCTGCACTAGTAGTGGTGTGACGTTTGAGTGCGATCGGTGCTAAAAAGTGTTGGTTTGACCAACGTGGGCATAGACTATAACTTAATATATAGGAGTAACGGATCTTTCTCCTTCTTTTCCCCATTGTACTTGCCAAGTTTTGCCATTTATTTGATCGAGTAGAATATAATTATAAATGTTTGATGTCGGGTAAAGGAAGAATCTACCGTTCTTCTCTTCATCTCCATTCACACGGGATATATCTGATAGCGTGGTTTCAAATCGATATTTACTTTCCATACCCCACTGTACTTGGGACATTAGTCCATTTCTTGTAGTGAGTTTTATGAACGTATACATATTACGTGTAGAAAATAACCTGTACACAAGACCACTATCTGTAGATATATTTTGAACAGCGATATCTGAGGGACTCTGAGCAAAAGATGAAATTGATACCAAACACATAATACTAAAAAATGCTAGTCTCTTCATAAGTTTATTTAATAGTTTTTAAAAGGTTCATGTTTCATTTGTTGAAAATAATTAAATTTTTTAATTTTTGATCGGGTCGGCTGGTCAAAGACCAAGCCTCGGCGAATGCGTGGTAGGATGCGCTTCATTTATTGTTAGCATGGGCACCAACGGAGGCAAAGGATATGCTGCAAGGAAAGTGGGGAAGGGTATCTGCCGTAAGGAGGGCACAAGTTGTGCGGCTATTGAACAGGTTTTGTATTTTTAGAAATATAATAGAAGCAACGCACAGAAAAGCTGTTGCATAAAGGCAGCGCATCATTTCTGCGCTAGAGTCTGCATCTCTGCGCTAGTTGGGGCGTATCTACCGTAAGTGAGGCACAACTCGTGCCGTTAATTCAAAAGTGTTGTAATTTAAAATTATATCATAGAGTCGCACATAAACACATTGCATAAATGTATTGCCTATGCTTCGGCTAGTTAACATCACTGTATGTTTAGAGGCCACAAAACAATCTACCAGCCAATACCATAATCTTCTCCATGGTTAGAGCTTCCACCCCAGAAACTTTTATGTAACCAGTCAAACCAAATGGCATTGATAGGGCCGCTGGTTCTGTCATCAAAAGTTAAGGTGTAACCCATCTCTCTTAATTCCTTCCTTACCCACTCTGAAGTATTATCGTGCAGCAATAAATTGCCGGGTCTTGGTTTGCGATCTGCTGTTTTTGTTCCGCCCAATGATAACCATAGCTGATTGGTATTAATGTTTGCCGCTTCGCTGGCTTCCTGCACGTTCATACCAAACTCTACTATATTTAAAAAAAACTGTAATAAATTTTGCTCCTGGGTATCACCTCCTTGCACTGCAAATGATAAAAAAGGTTTGCCATCTTTCAAAGCCATGGTAGGCGTTAATGTTACCCTTGGGCGTTTGCCGGGTTCAATTACATTAAAAGGATTTTGAGAAGCATCCAACACAAAACTCTGTCCACGCTGGCTCATTCCAACGCCCGTATTTCCGGCAATCGTTGCAGGCAACCATCCACCAGATGGTGTAATGGAAACCACCCAGCCTTCTGCATCTGCAGCTTCTACAGAAGTAGTACCAGCCCACAAACGGGCCATGTAAGAACTGTCGGATTCGCCCTTGGTTGGTTGGATGTTTGCAGCACCATCATTTCTTACATCATGTGCGGGCATAAAACCCGGGCGATTATTTTTTGTGGTATCAAAAGAATAGCCTCTTTTTTTCAACACATCTGTAAATGGATTTATTTTTCCTTCAAATGGATATGGATCACCAGGCTCAATGTCGGGCATATTTCGTTGCATAGAAATCTGCCCTGCTCTTTGCTTCGCATACGCTTTGCTTAACAAACCTTTCATGGGTTCAGCAGGCGCAAAGGCAGGGTCACCGTAATAAAAATCACGGTCCGCAAAAGTCATATTCATGGTTTGATAAAGAGTATGAATATATTTTGTGCTGTTGTAACCCATATTTTTTAAATCAAAATTCTCCAGTATGTTGAGACTTTGCAACAACATCGGCCCTTGTGTCCACTGCTGTAATTTGTACACATCAATTCCTTTGTAATTTACCTGCATTGGTTCCTCTTCTATAGGTTTCCAGTTGGCAAGGTCTTGCATGGTAATAAGCCCTCCCTGTTCATGACAGCCACGAACGAACTCCTGTGCAATATCACCTTTATAAAAACGGTCGTAAGCGGCCATGATAGCTTCTTTGCGACTTTTACCTTTTTTCAAAGCCTGCTGTTCTGCATCCACCATTTTACTAAGCGTTTCCAATAAATCTTTCTGAATAAAAATTTCACCAGCCTCTGGCGCTTCTCTTTTTTCACCCAAATGCGGCAGAAAAACTTTTTTACTATACGGCCATTGTTTTATTCTGTCTTTGCCCCGTTCCATACTGTTGGCCGTTTGCCCATCTATCGGATACCCAGCTGCTAATTGCATGCACGGCGCCAGCACTTCTTTCAAACTCATGCGTCCATAATTTGCAAGCATCAGGCATAGTCCGCCAACAGTACCTGGTGTGGTGGCGGCTAATGGACCATATTCCGGTGGATAATCATAGCCTTTACTTTTATAAAAATTTGCAGTAGCCCCGGTTGGTGCTACACCCATGGCATTAATGCCTATTACTTTTTTTGTTTTGGGATTATAAATAAGTGCCTGCGTTTCGCCGCCCCAACTTAGCACATCCCACATGGTGCAGGTTGCAGCAAGCATAGCACAGGCAGCATCTACCGCATTGCCTCCCTGTTGAAAAACCATACTACCAGCGGTGGCAGCCAGAGGCTTGCCTGTAATAGCCATCCATTGTTTACCATGTAATACCGGTTTTTGTGTTTGTTGAGATGCTGCAGTAAAACAGCAAACAATTATTATTATAAAAACAGCAAAAGATTTCATGATCAGAATTTTAGAAATTAAAGTTAAGGCTGCAAACTGAACCAATGAGTAATTCGTGTCACTAATTATGGTGGAGGAGTAGGGAGTATAAAAAAGATTTGGGGCTGTTGGCAGTAGAATATTATTAAGCATTTGCTCCGGCTGTATGCACTACTCCTCGTTACGCTGCGCTCCACTGTGGGGTAGTGCTGCCCATCCGGCAGCCCTTTGGCGAAAATCTTTTTTCATCTTTAATTGTGGAGTAGATATTTGCGGACGTTGCGTGGCGACACGCAACGAGGCGGCGGAGAAGCTACCGCACCAACGCCTTCAAAATAATTTTAATCTCCTAATGTTACAGTTATTTTAAACGGACTATTTTCATCTTCTTTTATTTCAGGTACTAGGGTGCAACGACTATATTTTTCATATTTTGGTTGACATCTGGTTTCTGTTGCCTGAGCAAATTCTAATGATTCTGATATTGTCAATATCTTGTTATGATATGGATGGCAACCTTCACAACAGCCGTAAGAAAGAATTCTAACTCCTTTTAAGTCTAAGAAAAATAACTCCATATATTTTACTTTATTTTCAAAATATAAAGGTTGTATTTTTCTACCATCCTTGTTTTCAAGTTTCAAGAGATAAGCCATTTTTTGATAGGTATCTGCTGTCTTATCATAAAAATCTAATAAAGTAATTACATCAGTATTAAAATCAGAGGCAATTTTTGACAAATTCTTTTGAAAAATTTCCCCAGCGAAATCACCAATAGATTGGTTGTTTTCGTAGTTCTCCTTTAATTGCTTCGGTGTAATTCCATATTTCGAAAAATAATATCCGAAGTCATTAACCAAAGATTTCATCGTCAATTTATTCACTAGAAAATATTTTAGTTATTAAATTTAGAAAATTACAGCCATATGGTGATATAGAGGATAATAGTATAGGTTGCAGGAAATATGTAATCAGTCCATGTAGTATTACTTAACACTCGTATTCTTGGTCGGCTGGTCAAAGACCAAGCCTCGGCGTATGCGTGGTGGGATGCGCTTCAATTATTGTTAACGTGGGCACCAACGGGGGCGGGGAAATAATTAAATTTTAACCACTTGCCTTTGTAAGTGCTTTTACTATAAACCACGCCTACAGTTTTAAAACCATTTCGATCTATTATAGAATATTTATTTTTACGATAATCATTTACCCATTTTGGTATGTTTATCAAAATGAATGATAATAAGATAGTAAATAGAATAGTAATTATGATGTCTGTTCTTTTCATGATTTAATATTAACTTAGGTTAATCAACTAGCAACTCTGTGAGGGGCTAACTCTCCACCCGTGAGACGCAGAGGCCGGACTGACGTTATCTTTTTGATACAAGAATTTCATTGCCAACATCTCTGTATTTGAGAGATTTCTCTATGAATGTAGCGTTGTCTGGAATGGAAAGATCCCCTTTTATATTTAATGCCACTGTAGTTCCCTGAACCATGTATTTGACAGCAATTACGTGTTTCTTGAGCCGAGGTTCTAATTTGAAGTAATAAACTCTGAGGAGGGTATCGTTGATATATGCAAACTGAAAAGTTTCTCGGGTACTGGAACTGTCTGATTTTTCAAATTGTTGAATCGAATAAAGCCTTTGATCAGATTTAAAATAATAAATACTTATTCCGGTTGGTCTTTTTCCAACCTGAACCCTTGCCAGTCTCCCCTTTATTTCTCGACGGAACTTTTGGTCTAGCTCCTTAACTGACTCCTGGGCAAAGGACGTTTCAGAAAAGATTACAATTAATATCAGCGAGAAAAATGAATGTTTCATCAGATCACTTTAGTGAGATTGGTTACCAAAAATGTATGTCTTTTCGCTAATATACGGCACTATATTCATTACCGAGTCTGCGTTAGTTGGCCTGCTTTGGTCAACTCTTGTGTTTATTGTTAATATTGGTGCCAGCGGAGGCGGACATTGGCTTCCGTTATAAGAAACCTGAACGAATCAACAATTACATTTTTGTACTGGTCTTCTTTTAATAAATGCTTCCATTCCTGAATGGTGGCTGTAAAAAACTGTGGCAACTCTTGCGCATATTGTTGTTTCATTTATTGAAAATAAATCTTTTTTAATATAGGTTATTGCCCAATGCTTTGTCGGCTGGTCGAAGACCAAGCCTCGGCGAGTGCGTAGTAGGATGCGCTTCATTTATTGTTAATGTGGGAACCAACGGAGGCGAAGGGGAGTTTATTACAAAAACTGTTGCGTATATTGGCATGACCAAAGCAAGTTGCTCGCAATACAATTGCATATCGTTTTTACTACAATATTTTTAACCATGCTAAAAATTTCTATTTTCATTTCAACTTTGTTAATCTCTACCGAGCTAATTGCTCAAAATCTTTATAGTAGAAAATTAAACTCCTGCATAACAGCACATTTTTGTTTGGATTGCGGGGATGTAAAAGCAACCGTAAATAAAAAAAAATTTGAAATATTAGTTACCAATCTTTCTGCTTCAAACAATTTAAAGGGTATAATTGGGAAAATAAAGTTCCAAATTCTTGTTGACTCGACAGGCAAAGGCTGTGTTTTAAGCCATACAGATCTTTCCGATAACATTATTACAAAAAACATTGTTGCTGCCCTTAATAAGTTTGACGGTTTTATTCCTGCTAAATATAATGAAGAGAATGTGGAAAGATCGTCTTTTGATATCCTATTTGAAATTGAGGGCAGAGCAATAAATGGAAGAGTCGTAAGGGTGGATCAGGAGGCCTTTATGCAATCATTTGATATACCCAATAGCCCTAAAATTGATAACAAAAAATATTTTTATAAAAATGAAAACCTAAAGGATTATAAAATTACTGTCTGGAATTCAAGGAATTCTAGTCTATCAAACAATTGGAACGACAATATAGCTGTAGATAAAAAAGGAATAATTTGGCTTACAATTCGTGGGGGGCTTGTAACATTTGATGGAAATATTTTTAATAATGCTGAGCAAAACATTAAGGAAAAAGGGAAATATTTTCACTACGGTTCAATTGCAGTGGATAACGAAAACACAAAATGGGTTTCCGGAAGAGGAAATATTTTTTCCTATAAAGAAGGGGTGTGGAAAATAAATGATAGTATCGAATACGATTTATCTGGTTCCCAAAACATAATAAGCAGCCCCAAAACCTCCGAAATCTTTTTTTGCACTTCCAACGGGTTAAAAGTTTACAAGAATGGTGAGTGGCTTAATTTTAATAAAGATAAGATAACAGAGTTACCTACAAAAAGAGTAACTTTTGCTAATAGAGATTCCAAAAATAGAATCTGGCTTAGTACATTTAGTGGCTCTGTTTTGATTGATGAAAATGGCAAATCAAGAAGTCTTAATGAAACTATTTTTAAAGGAAAATGTATAAATGCTATGGATGAGGACGAAAATGGCAACTTGTATTTTAGTCTTATCGAATATGAATCCAAAACTGAAGGCAAGTTAGTGTCTCACAACTATAAGAATGGAGGCCTAGGAATTCTCTACTCTAATGGAAAAGCTAAAAAGCTAACAGTTGAAAATTCGGGAATGCCCGTCAATGCAATAAGCAGCTTGTTGTATGATAAAAATGAAAAAGTTTTGTGGATTTCAACAAAAACTGCTGGATTAGTTAGATATAATTTGAATGATATTTGGGAAAATTATCATTCTGACAATTCAAAGATTCCAACTTCCTTCATTTCAGCTATGACATTTGACAATGATGGAAAATTGTACTTAGCAACTAGGCAAGGACTAGTGAGAGTAGAACGACAATAACTTACACCCTAATACGCTAAATGTATTTTGCTTAACATTATCCTTGGCCTGCGTTGGTCAACAAGTATTTTTCCGCGCAACCCCGCCACTCGTAAGTCGCCGAGTCCTGTTTTTCAACCACCCGACCCACCTTGGTTAAGCGATAATATAAATTTTCAATGTATAAATTTTTTAAAAAAACTTAATTTCGACTCATTTGTAAATGCTTCAACTTTATAAGGTTTCCCAATTTCTTCGCCGATAATACTCGAGTCACTTTCAAAAAATGAAAGCGGAATTAAATCTTTGAAGGATTGATAGGAAGTAATTTTTAGCGTGTCATTTGAAAATTTATATTCCTTAAAATAAAATGCAACAATTTTGTTATTATCATAAAGGCAAGTTTTTTCCAAAACAATATTTTCGCCGAATAAAAGAGTATCCACGTTGTAATATCTTGGTTGCATTGTGCCCCTTGTTAATATAATTTTCGAATGATCTGTATACTTTATTTTAAAAACATAGTCATTATTGACTATCCTATTTTTATTTGATAAAAAGTGCAAGCTGTCATTTTCATAAAGCAAATAAACTGGTTCTTTTTCTTCATTAACAGAAGAATAATCTATTTCTATCTTCCCATCAAATAAACTGATGTTGTTTGCTTCTTTAATAACTAATTTCCTTTTTGATGCAAAATGATTAATACTTCTTGAAGTCACACAAGAATTAAATAAAAAAAAATAAAAAACTATTAAAAGCCGAAACATGGTCTGTATTTTTTAGGTTGTACAACCTGCATTAAAATATGTATGTAATCTAAATCTAATTAATTTTCCCGGAACTGCTTAAAGGGAACAAAAATGCATTATTATAAATGGGGTGAATACCAGGCAAAAAGGATCAGCTTTAAATTTTTAATTGTGAGGTACACTTACAACAACGCTCGCCCGATAAATGTTGAAAAAAGATCCCCCAGCTCCCCATCTACGCCCGATAGAAGCGGCTACCACGGTGAAGGTTTTTGTGCGTTAGCCTTGTGCCGGAGTAATAGCGAATAGCGGGACCACTGTTCAATAATGCTTCACTTGCTGGCGTACAAATAAAAAAGGGAAAACATATTTTAAAAAATACATTTTCCCTTTTAATAAAATGAATTAATATTTTACAACCTCGGCACCACCCCCATCTCACTAAAAATAAAGGAGTAGATATCTGCAATGGTTTCGATGTTCTTTTTTGTATTGCTGGCGCCATGTCCGCTGTTGGTATCTATGCGAATGAGCAGCGGATTTTTACTGGAAGATTTTTCCTGCATTGTTGCAATATATTTAAAGGAATGCGCAGGCACCACACGGTCATCATGATCTGCCGTCGTTACCAAAGTAGATGGATAATTTGCAGTGGCACTTACATTGTGCAGTGGCGAAAATGCAAACAGGTTTTTAAAGTTTGCTTCATCTTTTTCGCTGCTACCATAGTCTGCAATCCAGTTCCACCCGATGGTAAATTTGTGAAAACGCAGCATATCCATTACGCCAACTTGTGGTATGGCTACACGTGCAAGATCTGGTCGCTGGTTTATCACTGCTCCCACCAACAGCCCGCCATTGCTGCCGCCACGGAGTGCAAGCTTTGCGGATGTTGTGTACTTTTCTTTTATTAAATATTCGCCTGCGGCAATAAAATCATCAAAAACATTTTGCTTGTTTAAGAGCATACCGGCCTGGTGCCATTTTTCGCCATACTCACCACCTCCTCTAAGATTTGCCTGTGCATAAACGCCGCCTGCATCTAAAAAGGGTAGGAGGGTTGCACTAAAACCTGGCTCCAGGTTTACATTAAAACCACCGTAGCCATACAACAACGTAACATTGTTGCCATCTTTTTTAATTCCTTTTTTATTAATGACAAACATGGGGATTTTCGTACCATCTTTACTGGTATAAAAAACCTGTTTTGTCTCGTAAGCTTCAGGGTTAAAACTTACTTCTGGTTTTCTAAAAATAGAACTTTTGCCTGTGGCAATATCATATTTATAAATAGTAGGAGGGAAGGTGAAAGAAGTAAATACATAGAACAATGTTTTGTCATCTCGGTAGCCATTTAAATTGCCGCCATTTCCCAAACTTGGATATTTTACTTCACCTAATTTTTTGCCTTTGTAATCGTACACATAAGTACGGGTGCTTACATCTTTTAAATAATCTACAAACAATTTTCCACCCGCAGCATTTACATTTTGTAAGGGTTCGGCTGCTTCTGCAATAATTGTTTTTGCAGCTTTTTCATCCATGGTATTTATGGGGATG
>JANPIF010000416.1:0-4370 GCA_031424845.1 Ferruginibacter sp. | reverse complement strand
CAAATAAATATCTAGCGCAGGTTTTTCAGGCATTGAGAATAGAAGTGAATGAAGAAATGAAAGTGTTGGAAGAAATGCTGGAGCAAACAAAAGCAGTATTAAGCAAAGATGGGAGAGTAGCTATTATAACTTTTCACTCTTTGGAGGATAGAATAGTAAAAAACTTTTTTAAAAATGGATCTATAGAGGAACAGGAAGCAGATGATGTGTATGGTACAAGAGTTGAAAACCCATTTAGCATCATTACAAAAAAGCCAATTGTAGCAACAGCACACGAACAAAAAATAAATACAAGAAGCAGAAGTGCAAAATTGAGAGTAGCACAAAAAAAATAGATGGCAGAAGAAAAAATAAATAAAGAAATAAAAGTTCCGAAGGCAGAATGGAAACAGGTTTTTAACTATAACAGAATAGTTAGAAATATTCCCTTCTTTTTATTTCTGGCAGTATTGGCTATTCTTTACATATACAATGGACACCATGCAGATAAACTGGTAAGAAAAATAGCCGTTACAGAAAAAAATATTAAAGAACTGGAGTACGAATATAAAACAGTGAAAAGCGATTTGATATTTAGAAGTAAAGCAACAGAATTGATAAAAGCAGTGGAACCATTAGGATTAAAAGAACCAAAAGTGCCACCCATGTTATTGGGTGATACTGTGGTGAAGAAGTAGGAAGGAGTTGACAAAATGAATTGTAATAATAAATGGACGTAAAAAAAGACATATTATGGAGAGTTTATCTGTGCTTTTTGTGCATGGTAATACTTTGCGTTTTTGTGCTTGGTAGGGCCATTTATATACAAAGAGCAGAAGGTAAATACTGGGTAGGCATGAGTGATAGTCTCCATATAAAGTCTCAACCAATAGTTGCAGAAAGAGGAACAATTTATAGTGAAGATGGAAACATGCTCAGCACTTCTGTGCCGGTATTTGATGTGTATGTAGATTTTGGTGCAGATGGACTAAGAGAAAAACAAGGCAAACGTTTTAATGATAATATTGATTCGCTTAGTTATAGTCTATCAAATCTGTTTGGAGACAGAACAACTGCACAGTATAAAAAATTAATGCAACAGGCTTATCAGGAGAAAGATCGCTATTACATCTTAAAAAAGAAAATGACGTTTGATCAGTATTTGCTTTTAAGAGATTTTCCTTTGGTACGTTTAGGAAGAAATAAAAGCGGATTTATAATAGATGCCAAAGACAAACGCATTAACCCTTATGTGTTACTTGCAAATAGAACGATCGGTTTGTCTCGCCAAAATCTTTCTAAAAATGTAGGGTTGGAATTAACGTATGATAGTTTGCTAAGAGGTACAACCGGACAACGTTTGATGCGTTATGTGGCGGGTGCATACATGCCAGTGGAAGGGTCAGAACTTGATCCTGTAAATGGAAAAGATATTGTAACAACGCTGGATACATATATACAAGATGTGGCGGAAGGTGCTTTAATGAAAATGCTTGTTGAAAATAATTCTGTTCATGGTACTGCCATTGTAATGGAAACAGCTACCGGTAAAATAAAAGCAATTGCCAATTTGGGTAAGCAGCCCGATGGAACATACATAGAAGATTTTAATTATGGTATAGGTAAAACTACTGAACCTGGTTCTGTTTTTAAACTGGCTACATTGATGAGTTTGCTGGAAGATAAACATGTTGACTTAAACACTATTGTTGATTGTGAAGGAGGCGTAAAATCTTTTTATGGTTTGCGTATAAAAGATTCTCATTTAGGTACACATGAGACTACTGTGAAGGAAGCTTTTGCTGCAAGTAGTAATGTGGCTTTTGCAAAACTTGCCCAACAATATTATCAGGCAGAACCTCAAAAATTTTACGATCACTTACATAAAATGCGGCTAGATGTAAATACAGGAATTGATATTATAGCAACATCAGGTTTTCCATTAATAAAAAAAGTTAAAAAATGGGGAGCTACCACTATACCATACATGGCGCATGGTTATGAAGAATTGGTAACGCCATTGCACATGCTTACACTTTACAATGCAGTTGCCAATAATGGAAAATTAATGAGACCATATTTGGTAAATGAAATACAGGATTATGGGGTTAGTGTTAAAAAAATTGCACCGCAAGTATTAGATCCACAAGTGTGTAGCCCTGCTACAATAGCCATGTTAAAAGAAGCGATGCTGGAAGTGGTAGAAAGTGAGCATGGTACAGGCCGTGCATTAAAAGATAGCATTTATAAAATTGCCGGTAAAACGGGTACAGCTGTTACGGCATTAGACAATAGAGGATACAATAAAGGGGCTAAAATTTATCAGGCTTCTTTTATTGGATATTTTCCTGCCGAAGCACCAAAGTTTACTATGGCCGTCGTGATACAAAACAGCCGAGAATCTAAATTGGTTTATGGTGCTGCCGTTTCTGGTAAAGTATTTAAAGAAATCAGCGATAGGCTTTATGCAAGATATCTAACAACCGCAACGTATAACACGGCATTGTTAAAGGATACACTATTAAACAATGCTGTTGGAATGAAAAACGACATGCGTTCTATTTTGGGTTACATGGCTATTCCTTTTTTTGATTCTGCACAAAGTGGAAGCTGGAGAAATATTCAACTGGCGCAAAATACTGCCTTTATGAACACTACTATAAATGCTGGTACTTCATCTAATGCTACTCCAAATGTAGAAGGTATGGGATTGAAAGATGCAGTTTATTTATTAGAAAATAAAGGATTGAAAATAGCATTTCAGGGGAAAGGAAAAGTTATAAACCAAAGTATAACAGCGGGAACAAATTTTATTAAAGGACAAAAAATAACACTGTTTTTAAATTAATGCTGAAAGACCTTTTATATAAAGTAAACTTAAAAGCAGTATTGGGAAGTACTGATGTAGAGATAAATTCTTTGCACATTGACTCCCGTGAAGTAAAGGCAAACAGTTGTTTTATTGCTGTGAAAGGCTCAGCAGTTGATGGACATAATTTTATTGATGCAGCCATTAACAGTGGTGCAATTGCAATTGTAGCAGAAAAGTTACCAGTAAATATAATTGATGGAATTACTTATGTAACAGTTGCCAACAGCGCAGCAGCAGTGGGTTTTATGGCGCACAACTTTTATGGTGAGCCATCAGCAAATTTAAAAATAATTGGTGTAACTGGTACCAATGGTAAAACAACAGTAGCCACTATATTATTTAATGTCTTTACAAAGCTAGGCTTTGTATGCGGCTTGGTTAGTACAGTTGAGAATAAAATTGGTAATACAATTATTCCATCTACGCATACAACTCCAGATGCGATTAGTTTAAATGCTTTATTGCAAAAAATGAAACTGAATGGTTGCGAATATGTTTTTATGGAATGCAGCAGCCATGCAATAGAACAGCAAAGAATTGCAGGATTAATTTTTAAAGGAGGAATTTTTACAAACATTACACACGATCATTTAGACTATCATAAAACATTTGACGAGTACATCAGGGTAAAAAAATCTTGGTTCGATCAGTTGCCTTCTTCCGCATTTGTAATTAGTAATGCAGATGATAAACGTGGTGCTGTGATGTTACAGAACACAGCAGCAAAAAAATATTATTACAGCTTAAGAACAGTAGCAGATTTTAAAGGGAAAATATTAGATAACAGTTTAAATGGTTTGCACATGATGGTGAATGATGTGGAAGTTCATTTTAAAATGATTGGAGAATTTAATGCTTACAATCTGCTTGCTGTGTATGCTACAGCTATTTTACTTGGCATGCAAAAAGAAGAAGTGTTGCTGGCGCTGAGCAATATTGATGGTGCAGAAGGTAGGTTTGATTACCAGATAAGTAAGGTGGATAAGGTGATGGGAATTGTAGATTATGCCCACACACCAGATGCATTGTTGAACGTATTGGCTACCATAAAAAACCTAAGGCAAGGATATGAAAAAATAATAACGGTTGTGGGTTGCGGTGGTAACCGAGATAAAGAAAAACGCCCAATAATGGCAGAGGTTGCTTGTGAACATAGTGACAGGGTAATTCTTACAGCCGATAACCCACGCAATGAAAAGCCGGAAGACATTTTAAAAGATATGGAGGCAGGAATAGATGTAGTTGCAAGAAGAAAATACATAACAATAGCCGATAGAAGAGAAGCAATAAAAACAGCCGTAAGCTTAAGTAATAAAGAAGACATTGTTTTAATTGCTGGCAAAGGCCATGAAAAATACCAGGAAATAGAAGGGGTAAAATATGAGTTTGATGATAAGAAAGTGTTGGGTGAAATGTTTGAGTTACTTGGTAAATGAAAGGCAAAAGGCAAATAGGCAAATGTGCCGATGTGCAAATTTGCAAAAGAGGAAAGCCTGAAAGAAAATGAATTATAAAAAAG
>JANPIF010000415.1:0-7358 GCA_031424845.1 Ferruginibacter sp. | reverse complement strand
CTTCTGCAAATGCACCACCAAGGTTCGGGTCACTACCGCTACCAAGTTCATCTATAAAAAACAATGTTTTACCGTTGGCATTTTCTATAAAATGCTTCATGTTTTTTAAGTGAGATGAATAGGTACTCAATTCAAATTCTATGCTTTGCGTATCGCCTATATGTATGAGCACCTGCTTGAAAATGCCCATGGTACTGTCTGCGCTTGCTGGTACGAGTAATCCGCTTTGTAGCATTATTTGCAGCAAGCCAACGGTTTTCATGGTAACTGTTTTGCCACCTGCGTTTGGGCCACTTATTACCAGTATACTTGCATCATTATCCAGCAAAATATCTGTGGGAAAAGTTTCTTTACCGCTTCGTTTATTAAACAAAAACAATAATGGGTGATATGCTTTTATTAAATGCAAATGTGCTTTATCTACCAACATTGGGTATGCTGCATTCATATCTTGCGCAAGCTTTCCTTTGGCTCTGATAAAATCATACTCGCCTGCAATATCGTGATAGCTTTTTAGTAGCGGCGCATACATGCTCACCTGCTGTGTAAGAGTACGAAGTATTCGATAAATTTCTTTTGTTTCTTCGTACTCTAAAGAAAATATTTCGTTGTTAAGTTCTGTGGTTTCTTCGGGTTCTATAAAACTTGTTTTGCGGCTTTCGCTTTCGCTGTGTAAAACTCCCTTTACCACACGCTTTTGCTCTGCAACTACCGCAAGGACTCTCCTACCATTCATAAAACTTTCTTCAATATCTGCGAGAAAACCCTGCTTGTTTAACTTCGCTACAATTCTATCAAACATACGTCTGAGCTCAGCTCGTTTCCTGTACAACTTCATTCGTATATCAAACAAAGCCTCACTTGCTTTGTCTCTCACAACACCCGTTTCATCTAATATTTCGTCTATTAAAACTTTAATATTTTTTTCATAATAATTCTGGTCTATCACTTTTGTAAGTCCTGGAAACGTTTCTCTTACCTCTACGGTAAACCATCTAAAAATACTTTCCATGCTCATTACCAATCTGCGAATGAGTATAAATTGTTCGCCAGATAATGATGCACCCGGTATGCCAAGTAATTTTAAATCTCTAGAAATATTTGTAGTAAAATCATTGGGAAAATTGCCACCACTATCTAAAATCATTTTAAATTCATTGGATTGCATTAATTCCAATTCAATATAAGACTTGTGGGTATGTATGCGTAATTCAGTTGCTTTTAGTTTTGCGTATTCTGTACGACAATGCAAAGCAAGTAGTTCTTTTATTTTATCGAACTCTAATTGTTGTAAGGCTGATTCTGGAAAGAATTTCACAAAGAAAATTTGAAAATGGGCAAATATGCAAATATGCAAATGAAGTCAGTTAAATTTTTCATACTTCATTTAAAAATGCTTCTTTAAATTTTTTAATAAAATATTTTTTATCTACTACATAACCTATTGCACAATCTGATGCATAATAAAAGATCAATAATGGTATGCCGTACAAGTGAGTGACACAACGATGTTGAAAATAGCTTCCAACGTTTGGACAAAAAGAATTTTTGTCCAAAACATCTCTGATAAAATAAGAATCCCTTCCAAATATCAAAGTACTAATCCCTTCTTACGAGGATATAGGTGGCTTTAATCGTCGAGTTTCAACACCGCCAAAAAGGCCTCCTGTGGCACTTCCACGTTTCCTATTTGGCGCATACGTTTTTTACCCTCTTTTTGTTTATCCAATAGTTTTCGCTTTCTGCTAATATCACCACCATAACATTTTGCGGTTACATCTTTTCGCATTGCGCTTATGTTTTCTCGAGCAATAATTTTTGCACCAATAGCCGCTTGTATAGCTACCTGAAACTGCTGCTTGTCCAGCAGCGTTTTTAGTTTTTCACAAAGCTTTCGGCCAAATTCTGCGGAGCGACTTCTATGAATTAGTGCACTCAGGGCATCTACTTTTTCGTTGTTCAACAAAATATCCATGCGCACAATATCTGCATCTCTAAAACCAATGGGATGATAATCGAACGATGCATACCCACGGGTTTGCGATTTCAATTTATCGTAAAAATCAAATACAATCTCTGTAAGTGGCATTTCAAAAATAAGTTCAACCCTGGTTGGGCTTAAATATGCCTGTGATATTAACATGCCCCTTTTACTAATACAGAGCGTCATAATATTTCCAATATAATCTGGCTTAGTAATTATTTGCGCTTTTATGTAAGGCTCTTCAATTTTGTCAGTGCGAGTAGGATCGGGTAAAGTTGCAGGGTTGTGTACATGTATAATTTCCCCTTTATTTGTATGTGAAATAAAGCTTACGTTTGTTACTGTGGTTATCACCGTTTGGTTAAACTCACGTTCCAACCGTTCTTGTATAATCTCCATGTGCAGCAATCCTAAAAATCCGCAACGGAAGCCAAAACCCAATGCCTGTGAAGTTTCCAGTTCAAACGTAAGTGAGGCATCGTTTAGTTGAAGTTTCTCCATACAATCACGCAGCTCTTCAAACTTATCTGTATCTACCGGAAAAATACCTTCAAATACCATTGATTTTACATCTTCAAAACCATCTATACGACTAAGCGTTGGGTTTGCAACACTCGTCAACGTATCGCCTACTTTTACTTCTTTTGCATTTTTAATACCGGTAATAATATAACCCACATCGCCACAAAAAACTTCGTCCTTCTTCTCCATGCCGAGTTTTAAAATGCCTACTTCATCAGCAAAATAAGTTTGGTCGGTGCTGAAAAACTTTACCTTCTCTCCTTTCTTTATACTGCCTGCAAAAATTCTGTAGTAAACAATTATTCCTCTAAAACTATTAAACACACTGTCAAAAATTAATGCTTGCAATGGCGCTTTTGGGTCGCCTTTTGGCGCAGGAATACGGGTGACAATGGCTGCAAAAACTTCATCGATACCAATGCCCGTTTTACCGCTTGCAAGCACAATATCTTCGGCTTTGCATCCAATCAATTCTATAATTTCATCAGTTACTTCCGGTATCATGGCGCCATCCATATCCACTTTATTAATAACCGGAATAATTTCCAGATTATTTTCAATAGCTAAATACAAATTGCTAATGGTTTGCGCCTGTATGCCTTGTGTAGCATCTACAAGCAACAACACACCTTCACATGCCGCAAGGGCACGACTCACTTCATAACTAAAATCCACGTGACCGGGTGTGTCTATCAAATTGAGTACATAATCCTCGCCTTTGTATGGATAATTTATTTGTATGGCATGGCTTTTTATGGTAATACCTTTTTCCCGCTCCAGGTCCATATCATCAAGCACTTGGGCTTGCATATCACGCTCGCCAATAGTGTTTGTGCTTTGAATCAGCCTATCGGCAAGGGTACTTTTTCCGTGGTCAATGTGTGCAATAATGCAAAAATTTCTAATATTCTTCATGTGAGCGCTAACCTCTTTTTAAATTTGGTTGCAAAAATAACGATTTAAGTTGATTGGGGGAAGTTAAGAGTTGCGGGTTTGGGAGTTACGGAATGCAGGTTTGGAGTTACGGGTTGGGTACGCTGTGGTCTGTCTACCGTTGTCAGGTGTCTTTATCTTGTTTCTAAAATCTAAAAGTCTTGTGTCTTATTTTCTTGAAGCATGGGCAGAAGGACATAATTGTACTTTGGAATCCGCCTTTCTGTAGTAGTCCTGCACACAAGTAGCTTTATAAATTGGAATGTATACTGTGCAGGAGCTACTACTGCCAATGCGGGCTAGGCTGAGCGGGGGAAATTTATTGGGCTTTTATTGTCGGGGAGATTGGAGCAAGTTATTAATCATTCCAGTATTTTTACTAAATACTGTATGCTTACTATGCTAAATAAATCCATTTATTGTTCTTTATTATTGCTAATCCTTTCCTGCAATAACCATTTCAATCAATCTTTACTTAGTGTAAAAAAACAAACAACAACCATACGCAATTTTATCAATGCAGAAGATAATAGAGATAGTATGATGTTGAAAAAATTATTGTCAGATACTATTTTTACTTATTGGAAAATGGAAAACCCAACTAAAGAAAAAATTATTAATTTTTATAAGGACTATTGGACAAAAAATAAATTTTCAAAAAACACCATTCAATCTATAAGTGCTATAGAAAAAAATACGTTTACCGTAAAAACTTTTTTTGAAGTTCGAAGAATACAAGCCGATACATCACTTTATTTTGAAAGTACAATTAATTACAAATTAAATGAGGCTAATAAAATTGTGTCTGTTGGGCAGAAATAATCTTTAAAGGGTTTACAACTTATCGTGAGTTATTGAACCTTTTTTTTCTCTTCTTTCGCCTTCTCCTTTTCCTTGTCAAATTTATTAAACAAATCCAGCTTAAAACCAACATTCCCATCACTACCGGTTTTTCCTCTTAAATAAATACTTCTTCTTTCTTTTTTGTCTGTACCAATGTTTACAGGATTATAATCTTCATCTCGTTTCTTTAAATTGTTAAGTGGTATTTGTATGCTAAGGTCAGTTCCCGAGTTCTTGCCATATACGCCTTCTACAAACAACGTTAAAACGGTAGACTGTATTTCCATTTTATTAATCTTAATATCACCGTTTTTAATTTCCAGTTTGTCTTTTAATTCAGCAAAACGAATGTTATCAAAATCTCTTTTCTTAAAAATAAAATTTTGTATTTTTTTAATAGGTTCAAAATTGTTTAGCGCACCATTTTTTAAAGAAAAATCTACCACACCATTTGCTGATGAAGGCAGCACGCCACCATCGTCGCTTATTTTTATATTAGCATTTACTTTTGCAGTAAGTTGCCCTTCCAAATTATTTGCAGTGATACCATCCTGACCAAAATTATTGAAAGCAGTAAAGAGTTTGTTTACATCTACGCCTGTTAGATTTGCATTTACATTAGCAGTATGATAATTACTTCCGCTGGTAACAAGCTGACCAGTTACGCCCATGCTACCGCCTGCGGTTTGCATACTTACGTTATTTATGATGTATCTATCCTGCAGCATGGTAATATGTGCATTTGCATTATTGCCCACAAATTTTTTATAAGAAAGTTTACCTGCATTTAAGGTAAGTTCTATAATACTTTTCTCTAAAACATTATCAATTTTGGATGCCATATCTCCAAAACTTTTTTTATTTGTTGATACCTTTTTTACAACCGAATTTCTTTTTTTAAGTAAATAGGTAAACGCATTTAAATTAAGATCCGGCGAAAAAACATGGTAATCTATTTTTACATTATTGGGCGCAGTATTTATAAGTGTAAGAATATTTTTTGCAGTACCATTCATTACAATTTTATTATTAAGCACTGTACCCTGCAAATTTTGAATATTTACATCAGAGTTTTTGAAAGATAATAAACCGTTTAAATTTTTTAATTCAACATTTCTAGGGGCATAAACCACAGTACCATTTTTAAAAGAAATATTTCCATTTAAAAAAGAGTTGGTGTTATTATTTTTTTCAATGGGGCCTTTATAGCTCAACAAAACTGCTGCATTGCCGGAAGTGAGTTGTAAAGAATTGGTTGGTATAATCTCATTTAAATCTTTTAGGGCAAATGCTGATTCTAAATCGCAGGTGAGTGTAGGTTTTTCCAGATCTAATATTTCAATTTTATGAGAAGAAACAGGAAGTCCACGCCATTTACCTTTAAAATTACTTACAGAAATAATTGAATTGGGGTCATACCTGGGTTGCCCAACCACTACCTCATTGTTAAAGTATCCTGTAAAACTTGCATCTTCAAAATCTAAAAAATTAGTGGCCATATTTGAATTTTCAACTTTCCAACCGGCATAAATGTATGGCTCTCCTCCTCTCAGCGGACCCTTTAATTTTGCTACTGCATCTATGGGTTTATCTAATGAAACCATTGATAAAGATTTAGCAATTCTTGCGGGCAGCAATTTTTTTACATCTTCATACAATATTTTACGTGCATATACATTTAATGAAAATGCAGGATTTTTATCACCCAAATCAAATTTGCCTGAAAGGTTAAATGGTTTTCCACCAATTTCTACATCAATACTATCAAAACTTAAAACCTGAGAAATTTTTCCATATTTTAATTTAAAATCTCCTATAAAAGTTGCCCCTTTTAGAAAGGTTCCTTTGGGTAAATTAAAAGCCAAACTATTTATCAACATATCTGCATCCGTATTCATAATTAAAGAACTATCGGCATCATCTAATTTTACAGTAAGATCTTTTACATCAAAATCGTGCAATTTTTCTCTCTTACGATCATCTAACACAAAACGTACATTATCTAGAACAATACGTTTGAGGTTTATTTCATCCGAAGTTCTTTTCGGCCCACCCGCTGTATCTTTTTTACCTTTTAAAAGATAGGTATTGCTGTAACCACTTGTATCCGTATAAAAATAAACGTTGGCATTTTGTAATGACAAACCTGTCAGTGCCTGATCTTTCTTTATTAATTTAATTATGTTGAGGTTTACAAAAGCTTCTTTTGCAGCAAAAAATGTGTGCTTGTGTTGCGAAAACATGGAGTCAGTTAAGGATATATCTTTAAGTACAACAGCAATTCTAGGAAATTTTTTAAATAAACTTATATCGGCATCACCTATTATCAGTTTACCATCTAATTTATTACTTACCTGCTCTGTCAGTTGCTTGATTATTTTGGCTTTATTGGCTTTTATATAAAAATAAGCGCCTGCGTATAACACGACAATTATAACAAGTAAAATTTTTAATATTTTAAATACAACAGGGAGAATCTTTTTCAATCTATTTTTGGAGTTTATATTTACCTCCATTTATTATCAAATGTTAAGCCTATTTTTTACAAGTAAACAGGGGTAATTAATTACACATTTATATGAAAATACAATTTTGGAGTGTTGGAAAAAACCACGAAAGTTTTGTGAAAGAAGGTATTGAACTTTTTACAAAAAGAATAAGTAATTATTTTACCGTGGAGTGGAATATTATACCAATGCCAAAAAATGCCGGCATTATGGAACCTGCCATGCTGAAAATGAAAGAAGGCGAAGCAATTTCAGCACAATTGACAAAGGAAGATTATTTAGTTTTATTAGATGAAAGAGGAAAGATTTTATCCAGCGAAGCATTTTCCAAATTTATAGAAACAAGAACAGTAGAAAGTACAAAAACACTTGTATTTCTTATCGGTGGTGCTTATGGAGTGAGCGATGCTGTAATGCAACGGGCAAATTTTAAATGGAGTTTATCTCAACTTGTTTTTCCTCACCAGCTCGTAAGACTCATACTTGCAGAACAGGTTTACAGGGCTTGTAGCATTTTGAGGAATGAAAAGTATCATCATGCATAAGTGCAAACAGGAAAAAAAAAAGCC
>JANPIF010000414.1:0-8267 GCA_031424845.1 Ferruginibacter sp. | reverse complement strand
AGTTTCTACTTCCGCTCTTTATTCTTTCATTTCCACTTGTCTCTCTTCTTCTTTTTCGTGCTCCCACAATCTAGTATGGCTAAGTACAATGCGTTTATCGTTACGATCAAATTCAATTACAACAAAATTTGCAATTTCATCTTGAGCGATAGCTTTATCATCTTCTTTCATCAAATGACGAGTAGGTGCAAAACCTTCTAATCCATAGGGCAACTGAACTACAGCACCTTTATCATCTTTTTTAATAACAGTACCTTCATGTAATGTACCTACTGCAAATGTGTCTTCAAGGCTGTTCCAAGGATCTTCTTCTATTTGCTTATGACCAAGTTGAAGTTTACGTCCTTCCTTATCAATACTCATAATCATTACTTCTATTTCGTTTCCTACTTTAGTGTATTCATTAGGATTATTAAAGCGCTTTAACCAACTCAAATCACTTATGTGAATCATTCCGCCAATGCCTGTAGAAAGTTCAACAAATACACCATAAGGAGTAATGTTTTTAACCGTACCCATGTGCTTGCTAGCTTCAGGGAAATGATTTTCGATAGTACTCCATGGATCTTCTGTTAATTGCTTAATAGAAAGACTCATTTTGCGTGTATCCTTATCAAGTGTTACCACTTTTGCTTCGTACTCATCACTCAATTTAAAGAATTCTTTTGCGTTGATTGGAGTATTAGCCCAAGTAATTTCACTTACGTGTACCAATCCTTCTACACCAGGTGTAATTTCTAAGAATGCACCATAGTCTTCAATATTTACAACTTTACCTTTTACAACTTCACCTTCTTTCAAACTTTCAGCAAGTGTATCCCAAGGGTGAGGAGTTAATTGTTTAAGACCAAGACTGATACGTTTTTTATCATCATCAAAGTCAAGTACAACCACATTTAATTTTTGATCCATCTTCAATACTTCTGAAGGATGGTTTATGCGGCCCCAAGAAATATCGGTGATATAAAGTAAACCGTCTAATCCACCAAGATCTAGGAATGCTCCAAAATCAGTAATGTTTTTAATAGTTCCTTCCAATACCTGACCTTTCTCTAATTTACCGATAATTTCAGCTCTTTGTGCTTCAATATCACTTTCAATAAGTGCTTTGTGAGATACAACAGCATTCTTAATTGCTTCGTTGATCTTCACAACTTTAAATTCCATTGTTTTACCTACAAACTGATCGTAATCTGTTACAGGCTTCACATCTATCTGAGATCCCGGTAAGAATGTTTCCATTCCAAAAACATCAACGATCAATCCACCTTTGGTTTTGCTTGTAACAAGACCGGTAACTATTTCGCCTGTTTTATTCACTTCCACAATTCTCTCCCATGCACGGGTAACACGGGCAGATTTACGACTAAGATGAAGATTACCTTCTCTGTCTTCTTTTTCTACCACCATTACTTCTATTACATCACCAACCTGAACGCCTCCTGGTATATCTCTAAATTCATTTAAAGATATTAATCCATCACTTTTAAAACCGATGTTTACAACCGCATCTGTTTTGGTTAATGATTCAATAGTTGCTTGAATCATTTCTCCATCATTAATTTGTTTGAAGGTGTTGTCATAAACTACATCGTACTTTTCTTTCTCTTCTTTAGAGTAAGCAGATACGTTGCGTTTGTCTCTGCTCCAATCGAAATCGTCGTGTGGAGTTTCTGGCTTTGGCTCGTAAGCCGGTTTTGTTTCTACAGCAATTTCAGCTGCAGGTGTTTCAGTTGCAACGTTTTCTGTTGCATCAGTTCCGTTTGTTGTCGCAGTGGCCTCGGTTGCATCTGCAGCCTTTGGCTCCTGATCTTCTGCGTTTAGTTGTTTGTTAATATTAAATGACATAAAATAACCCGTGGTTTTTTAACGGGCTGCAAATGTACAAAATTTATATTAAACCTTTTATAGGCTATATATAAAAAAGGGCGGTCTAAAAAGACCGCCCTCATATTATGTTGAAAGAATATTAATTAGAATACTATTACAGATCCTGTTTTAATACGCTCCCCTGAACTTGTTAATAAATCTACTCTGTAGATTCCTCTACCGTAGTTTTTTCCAAGATCTACATTCATTGGTTGATAACCACCACCAACGGTGTATGCTTTAGTGAAAACTCTAGATCCTTTTTCATCATAAACGTTAACTACACCTGGTGTTAAACCATTGCTATTAGGATCATTGAAGAACCTAACTTGGAATTGACCTCTGTTTGGACTTGGATAAATAAATAATCTAGTTAAATTAATAGAGTCTCCAATTGCAATACTTCCTGGTGTAGAAGTACCTGCAGCTGCAACACATCCATTAGCGTCTGTAACTCTAATTGAATATGTTCCTAGAGCATCTATACCTACCACTAAACTATTAGTTGTAGCACCTGCTACAGCAGTACCATTTCTAAACCACTGGTAAGCTGCTCCTGTTGCATTAGGAGAAACTGCTGCAGTTAATGTAGTAGTAAGACCCGGGAATAAATTCCTGATAGGTGCTGCACTGATGGTAACAACTGGTTTTGGATTTACTGTCAGTACACCGACAGTTGAAATTAAACTTCCACAGTTTCCTGCAGAGCTGATAGAATCTCTGAATCTATAACCATTAAAAGAAGCAGGTACGTTTGTAATAGTAAGCGTACTTGTATTAGCACCACTATAAACACCACCATTTGCAATGTTGGTAAAGGTAGTACCACCATTTGTACTTACCTGATACTGATGATTGAATGTTGCAGGACCACTTAATGTTCCTCCAAGTGTAAATGTTGCATTGCTTCCTTCACATACCGTAGTATTTGCTGGAAGAGTTGCTGTTCCTGCTACTGCTTGGTTTGCTGTAACTGGTATTACAAGAGGTGCACTTGAACAAGCTGCATCTGTAACTACTACTGAGTAGTTATTTACACCACCTGTAAGTGGTTTAACAAATACTGAATTTATAGGAGTACCTGTATATGGAGTTGTTGCTGCTGCGTTGGTAAATATAGTTCCTGCAGGTCCTGTAAATACTCCTGTTGCTGGAGATCCTAATAAGTAATCAATTTTTACTGACCAACCAATCAAAGTTCCAACATCTGGAGGACCGGCATCATACATTGCAATTGTCCAGTTACCATTTACCAAAGCATGGAATGCTGATAAAGAACCACCTGGTAAAGTAGGAGTAAATCCTGTTGGACCACCCGGTACACCAAACGCACCAACCGCACCAGCTGCATCAGGTCTAAATGTACCAGTATAACCTGGTGCAGTACCTGAATTAAGAGGTGCTGTAGCTAAAGAACTGAATGCTGTATTTGTAAAATTGGCACCTGGGTTATTACCACCACCAATTAAATTTGAAAGATTTAGAACTCCGCCATTAGGCCCTTTAACTACCACCATTAAATCTGATACATATGTGTGAGGAACATTTACCGTTACAGTAACATTTGTTACTGTAGCTCCTGCTGGTATTCCAGTAACAGGAATTGTATGATTTACACCTGTAATATTACCGTCGGCAATTGGTAATGCTAACACACCTGAACTGAATGTTTGAGAGAATGCAGCAGGAGATGCAATATTTGTAATGGTTAACTGCTGCGTACCACCTAAGCATAATGCTGCTGAAGTAGGAGTAACAGTTGCTACAATCGGAGTAACTGTTAATGTAGCAGTTGGAGTAAATGTAGTACTTGTACATCCACCAGAATAAACTATTCTGTAGTTATATCCATTCATACTAGTCGCTACTGGATTAATTCTTAAAGTATCAGTATTAGCGCCAGTATATCCACCTGTGTTAGTCACATTTGTCCATGGACCACCTGGAGTAGTTTGAACCTGCCATTGATAAATTGGACCAGAACCTGTGATAACAGCAGATAAGAAAGTTGCTGAACCACACACTGCAGATTTACTAACTGGTGCAGTTGCCAAAGTCAAAGGAATACAAGGAGTGATGTTAATCAAATAATCTTCTGTTTCACCCCATGTATATGTTCCACACGGATTAATACCCAATGGTGCACCTGTTTCAACATTTATTACTCTCATTCCTGTAAGGCCAATAACTGCATTACCCGGAATAGTAATATTTCCACCTTCTACGTGAGGACCTGCTGTACCTGCAGCAGAAACATATGCTCTTTCAGTTGCCTGATAAGTACCATCTTGGTTATAATCAATAAATACTGCTACGCTATTAGTAAAGTTACCACCACAAGTACCAATCTGAACTTGTAAAGGGTATGTTGTACCTGCAGCTAAACTTGGAGCAGCTGGTGCACCAGTTCCACTTTGGTAGTTAGAATATCTATTTTGTACTGAACCAGGACCAGGTGCTAATGTTGCACAAGTAGATACATTGTTTAATGTACCAAAGGTTACTCTAAATATATCTTCATCAGCTGTACTAGTAGCAGAAGATGCACAATAACATTGCGTTGCAGGATTTAATGTAACACAAAGTGGTGTTGAATTAGTTGTTACTCCTGAGCATGTAACAGCTGCATAATAACAAGTAGCTGAAGTAATACTTGCTACTGTCAAAGTAGAATTGGTAGCACCTGCAATTGGAGTGAAAGTTCCTGTAGCAGTTGCGCCTGAGAACCACTGATAAGTAAGCCCAGAAACTGCAGGATTATTTTGAAGTGATAAAGTGAAACTATTTGTACCTGAACAAACAGAAGATAAAGTTGACACTGTATTACCTGGAGCAGGAGCGCCTGTGCAAGGTGTTGGAACTACAATGTTTACAGTGTAATCTTCTGTTTCACCCCAAGTATAAGTACCACAAGGTAAAATACCTGTAGGTACACCTGTTTCAACATTTACAACCCTCATTCTTGTAGTACCTGGGGTTGCAGTTACTGGAATAAGCACGTTAGCTGTTTCAGTGTGTGGGCCTGCAGTACCTCCGGTAGAAACATAAACTCTTTCTGTTGTTGCAAATGTTCCATCTTGGTTATAATCTATCCAAGCAGCAATAGAATTGGTAAAGTTACCACCACAAGTACCAATTTGAATTGATAAAGGAGTAGATAAACCTCTAAGTACAGTTGCAACTGGTGCACCTGCGTAGCCTGTATAATTCGAATATCTATTTAATATTGAACCTGCACCTGGTGCTAAAGTAGCACAGGTAGATGAATTATTTAATGAACCAAATGTAACATTAAAGATTTCTTCATCAGCTGTGCTGGTAGCAGCAGAAGTACAATAACATGTTATAGAATTTACACCTACAGGAGTAGATGTTGCACTGTTACCACCACAAGTTACTACCGCTTGGTAGAATGTAGTAGCAGCAATTGTTGCTACACTATAAGTTGGATTAGTCGCACCAACAATGTTTGTGTATGGACCACCAACACCTGTAGTTGATTGTTGCCATTGGTAAGTAACACCAGTACCCGGAGTTGCATTTTGCAAAGAAAGGGTAAATGGTGTACCAGGGCAAGCAGCCGAAGTAGTAGAAACTGTATTACCTGGTGCTGGAGTACCTGTACATGGAGTAGTAGGTGCTGCAGTATAAGTAATAGTGAAAGGTAAATCTACAGCAACATCTGGAGCTGAAGCAGGATTTCCACCATCAACTATTTGTGCCCAAACTGTTGCCACGCTTTGTCTTGCATTGTAAGCAGGCATTGTTCTTATTCCTACTGTTTGGCTTGTTGGGGAAAAAGCATTTGCAGTATGTACCACTTGCCATTCAACCCAATACGTACCAGCAGTAAGTACTACTGTAGTACCTAAATTAGCGGTAATTGAAAAAATTGGTAAGTTAGGTGTTGGAGCACCTGGAGTAGGAACCTGAGAATTAAAAATTCCTTTTCTTCCGGAAAATGCAGTAGATGCAAATCTGTTTGTGGTTAAATCACCAAAAACAATTGTGCTTCCTGCAACACCCGGTGCACCATTCCATATTCTTACTCTGATGTTTGTATATGGAGATGTTGTACTTGTAGGTGCAACAACTTGATCAAGAGAATAAACAGTAAGTGTATTTATTGTCCATGTATTGCCACCAGGTACAGTGAAATCATCAGCCAAAGTATTGTTAGTAGTACCTTGAGAAGCATGGCTTACTCCAAGTAAACTATTCGATTCGGTAGTATTACCGGTAACATTTTGTAATTCGTGCCACGTAGTACCTGCAGCAGCAGCTGTACCATTTAAGCTGGTAGCACCTGTACCAAGGTTGCCATTCGTAAGCGTCTGCGCAAACAGTGCAGATACCATAAAGGCAAGTGTAAAAGTAGTCAGGAATTTTTTGTAATAAAGTCCGAACCAAGAGTAATTTTGTTTCATGTTTTTTAATTTAATTAAAATTAATTGTGTTGGATACCTGTGTAAAAGGTAATTGCTTGGATCTTAATTTGAACGGGGATCTACAAATGCAGCGTTTGCTTTCTGTGCATTTCTTTCTGCATTAAGAGCTTCTACTCTTTGTTTGTCTGCTATTACAGCAGCTTCACTTTTTTGAAAACCTTTTGCTTGAGCTACTTGATAGTCTTTCACCTTTTTCTCATCTATGTCTTTTTGTGACTTTTTTGCAGCTTCTATACGATCTGCTTTTGAAGGCAAAACCGACTTATTTGCTTGCGCAAAACCAATAGAACATAAAAAGAACATCACTGCGGAAGAGAGTAATAATTTTTTCATGAAATTAATTTTTTGTTAATAAAGTTTATTCCCCAAATATACGGTTTCTTTATAAAAAATGTAGAAATTTGTTAACATTGCTTTGTGAATAATTTGAAAATATGATATTTAAAAAATTGGGGCAATCTGGGTTTGTTAAAGGGTTGGTTTATGCTATCGTTGGAGTAATTACATACCCAGGTCTCAATATCATAAACAAACTTCATATATCAGGCATGGAGAACCTAAAAAATCTCCCAAAAAGGAATGTACTTTTTGTGAGCAATCATCAAACTTATTTTACTGATGTAATTGCATTTATCCATATTTTTTGTGCCCATAGCTGGAGAAAAAAAAATAAATTAGGGGTACCCTATTATTTACTCTGGCCCTTTACAAAAATTAAATATGTGGCTGCAGAAGAAACCATGAACAGTAGCATGCTTACCAGATTTTTTAGGCTAGCCGGGGCACTTACAGTAAAACGCACATGGAATGAAGGTGGCAAAGAAATTCAAAGAGGATTAGATCCCTCAGATACCCGGAAAATATTCATAGCGCTGGAAAATAACTGGGTTATCACTTTCCCACAAGGTACCACCAAAGCATTTGCGCCCGGCAGAAAAGGAACTGCTCACATCATAAAACACAGCAACCCTATTGTCATTCCTGTTGTTATTAAAGGATTTAGCCGGGCATTTAATAAAAAAGGATTGGTTATTAGGAGAAGAAATACATTGCTGAGTGTAACATTTAAAGAACCATTACACATTGATTCTAACAACTCGAGTGACGAGATTATGGAGCAGATAATGGACGCTATTGAGCAGTCGAAAAAATTTATGCCCGGCATTAACCGGGCATAATTACTATTTTATAAAAAGTGCTTTTAATTCTTCCGCATCTTCCGGTTTCATTTTACCACCAAGTATAAGCCTAATTTGTCTTCTTCTAAGGGCGCCTTCAAATAATCTCTTTTCATCTTCTGTTTCTGGAATGAGTGTATTTATTTTTCGTGGTTTTCCATTGGGATCTAGTGCAACAAATGTGTAGTAAGCTTCATTGCTTTTGTATCGATACTGTTGTATAGCATCTTCACCCCATACATTCAGGTGTACTTCCATGCTGCTGTTAAATGCTCTTGTTACTTTTGCTTCTATGTGTACAACATTGCCAATTTTTATGGGTGTTTCAAAACTGATATTATCTACAGATGCTGTAACTACGGGTGCTGCGCAATGTTTCATGGCTGCCAAAGCTGCCGCAATATCCATCCAATACATTAATCGTCCGCCCATTAAATTTCCAAAATTGTTGGTGTCGTTTGGTAACACCAATTCTGTCATTACCACTAATGATTCTCCTGCTTTTTTTTCCATGGTGCAAAAGTAAGGAGATGTTGTTGTGAATGGTGAATTGTCAATAGTGAATATTTGTGAATGCAGAATTTGTTCGTTGTCAATGGTAAGTGATAAATAGTAAATCATTTCTGTCCTCTGCATTTATCACTACAATACTTTACTTCATCCCAAACCTTTTCCCATTTTTTACGCCAAGTAAATGGGCGGTTGCATACAATGCAAATTTTTTGGGGAAGATGTTGTTTTTTTATTTGTTTGTTCATTTATAAAATATAAA
>JANPIF010000413.1:0-2688 GCA_031424845.1 Ferruginibacter sp. | reverse complement strand
CTTCGTAATACATTAACCGGTACCGGTGTGGCCATTGTTACACCATTTGCAAATGACCTTTCTGTAGATTATACTGCTCTTGGAAATTTGATTGATTACATAATTGACAATGGGGTAAACTATATTGTAACGCTGGGTACTACAGGGGAAACTCCCGTGCTAAGTACGGATGAAAAAAAAGAAATTATACATTTTACTCAATCACATATCGCAGGAAGAGCCCCAATGGTTATAGGGATTGGTGGAAACGACACCGCTTCAGTAATTAAAGATTTAGAAACTTATCCTTTGGATGGCGCAGTGGCAATTTTAAGTGCAAGTCCATATTATAACAAACCATCTCAAGAGGGAATTTACCAGCATTACAAGGCATTGGCAGCAGCATCTCCCAAGCCAATAATTTTGTATAATGTTCCAGGGCGTACCGGTAGAAATATGACTGCAATTACAACACTTAGGCTTGCACAAGTGGATAATATTGCGGGCGTCAAAGAAGCTAGTAATGATATACAACAGGCAATGGAAATACTAAAAGGCAGACCGGATAATTTTTTTGTAACCAGTGGTGATGATGATTTGGTTTTGCCGGAAATGGCATGTGGAATGGATGGTGTTATAAGCGTGGCAGCAAATGCTTTTCCCAAAGCTTTTTCTACGATGGTAAATCATTGTTTAAAAAATGAATTCCCAGCTGCGGTAAAAATAAATAATCAAATGTTGGAAGTATATAAATTATTATTTGCTGAAAATAATCCATCTGGCGTTAAAGCATTTTTAGCTGAAATGAATATCATCCAAAATAAATTGAGGTTGCCTGGTGTACCTTTGAGTGAAGAACTACATGGACAAATAAAAAAATATCTGCAGCAAAATACGTTATTGTGAAGCTGATAGGGGTAATTATATTAGCTATAATTTTTTGCCAACATACAAATGCACAATATACAAATGCATCAAAATATATATGGCAAAATGATTTAACAAAAATAAAAGCTTCTGTTCAAATTTATGAGACAAATTATAAAAAAAACAATGCTACTATATATTTCATAACTAATGTAGATACTACATTCAACAGTTATTCCGATAGTCTTTTTACTCAATTCACAGCATCATCAATACTCCAATATAATGTTGTAAAAATTAGTTTTTACGATTTGTATGATACTAGTAAGATTTCATTATTTTCTAATGAAGTAATAAATTTTATTTTGCCAGACATAATTAAAAAATATAAAACTATTGATAAAGCAAGCACTATTATATCTGGCGTAAACGATTATGCATTCATAGCCTTATATGCAGCTACACATTATTCAGATAAAATTAATAAGACCGCCATTTTCTTTAACGAATACATGCCAAATGTTATGATTTGTAATGAACTCGCAGCCTCTTCAAAACTCTTAAAAGGTAAAGTATTTATGTATGTAAATGGTGAAAGAGAAGATGATTTTATAATTAACAAGCTTGCTGATAACCTTGCACTTTATTCGTCCATCATCTTATACAAATATGATGACGAAAATTCAATAGCATCTAAATATATATTTACCGAGGCTTATAATTGGCTGATGGCAGATGGCAATAATTATGTTTTAAAAACAGAAGATTAAACCTTAAAACAGGCTCCTTCCAGTGCAAGTTCTGTATTTTCAAAAACTGCTTTTGTTTCTCTTAAAAAATCATCCAATACTTCATACTTTGAAGAAAAATGCCCAATCAATAATTTATTTACCCCTGCAAGAGCAGCTATTTTACCAGCTTGCTCGGTAGTACAATGAAACCTAGCAGCTGCACGTTCTTCTAAATCTTTCAAATAAGTAGTTTCATGATATATTAGATGAGCGCCAGCAATTTTTGTAGCGATTGTTTCATCATAAATAGTATCTGCACAATATGCATAACAGCGTGCTGCAATAGCTGGCTCCGTTACATCTGCATTCGAAATTATGGTTCCTTTCTTTGTAATATAATCCTTCCCTTTTTGCAGTTCGCCATAATAAGCTTCTGGTATTTCATACATCTTTACTTTTTCATATAAAATACTTCTAGGGTTTTTCTTTTCTTTAAATAAAAAACCAAAACAATCTATTCTATGGTTTACTTTAAAAGCCGTAACTGTTATTTTTTTATCGTTGGCTATTTCACCTTCATGTGTTAATGCATGAAAATATATTCTGTATGGTAGTGTAGTGCTTGCTGCATCTAAATGCAATTGAATAATTTGTTCTAGTAATGGAGGCGCATATACATGAAGATCATTCGTGCGGCCAAGTAAACCCATACTCGTAAGCAAACCTATCAAACCAAAATAATGATCGCCATGCAAATGAGATATAAATATGTTGTTAATTCTACTCCGCTTTATTTTATATTTTGTTAATTGATTTTGTGTCCCTTCCCCACAATCGATTAAATAATTTTCATCATTTGTTTGTAGAACTTGCGCTGTGGGGTTACGTCCATGTGCAGGTATCGCAGAATTATTTCCAAGAATTGTGAGTGCTAACAAATGATGCCGTTTTAATTTTTGTAGAGTAATTTTTACTTAGATATGCTGCTTGTAAAATAGGAGAAACAAAAATAAATGTTGGAGGCGTAAAGTTTTCTAGGGAGGAAGAAATTTTTTTAATAATTTTTGAATCATTCCTGTTACCTATTTTCCATCATCTTCAAAATCTCTCA
>JANPIF010000412.1:0-6069 GCA_031424845.1 Ferruginibacter sp. | reverse complement strand
AGTTCATCTAAATTATATCCTATAGCAAGTTTGGCAGCAATTTTTGCAATTGGGTAACCTGTGGCTTTGCTTGCCAAGGCTGAGCTTCGGCTAACACGGGGGTTTATTTCCACCACAATAATTTCTTCGGTATGTGGGTTAAGCGCAAACTGCACATTGCAACCGCCTGCAAAATTTCCAAGGGCCCGCATCATAGATATTGCAGTATTGCGCATCAACTGATAAGCAGTGTCGCTCAACGTCATTGCGGGAGCAACAGTTATGCTATCACCTGTATGCACACCCATTGGGTCAAAGTTTTCTACCGTACAAATAATGGCAACATTGTCTGCATTGTCTCTTAATAATTCGAGTTCAAATTCTTTCCATCCTATAATTGCCTTTTCTACCAACACTTCATGTATTGGGCTTGCAGTAAGTGCATTGTTCAAAGCATCATCCAATTCTTCTTTTTTAAAAACCAATCCACCACCACTCCCACCAAGTGTAAACGATGGACGTAAAACCAGCGGATATCCAATTTGCTGGGCAAACTCTTTTCCCTCCAAAAATGAATTGGCAATATGTGCTTCACAAACAGGTATGCCCATTTCTATCATCCACAACCTAAATTTTTCTCTGTCTTCGGCTTTATCAATTGCTTTAATATCTACACCAATTAATTTTACATTGTATTTTTCCCATACACCAAGTTCATCTGCTTCTTTGCAAAGGTTAAGCGCTGTTTGTCCACCCATAGTTGGCAGCACGGCATCAATATTATTTTCTTCTAATATTTGCTCTATACTTTCTACGGTAAGTGGCAATAAATATACTCGGTCAGCCATCATTGGGTCGGTCATTATTGTGGCCGGGTTACTATTAATTAAAATAACCTTTATACCTTCTTCACGCAGGCTTCGGGCGGCTTGTGTACCACTATAATCAAATTCGCAGGCTTGTCCAATTACAATAGGACCGCTTCCAATAATTAAAACAGATTGTATTTTTTCGTTCTTTGGCATGTAGTAAAATTGCCTTTAGTGTGGCGTGCAAAAGTAACGGGAAAGAGGGTGAAAAGCAAATGGAAATTTAGGGCTTTCTACATTTTATAACAATTAAACTTTTGTTCGCTGCCCGCCTCCCACTCTTTTGCCTCAAAGGCAGGCAAAAGGAGTTTTGGCTAAGCAGCGCAGCCCTTCATCTTTTTTATCATTCATCAACTATAACTTAAAATTATTAACAAAAACAATAGGGTTTTTATCCACCAAAAAACATTTGCAATTTATTTTAAACACTATCCCCGACTTTTGTACCAGTATTAAATTTTTCAAATTTTACACATGAGGATTGTTATTTTAGCTTTAATATTTTGTTTTCATTTTATATGTTCTTTTGCACAAGTTTTTACACCAAAAAATTATCCTCAAAATTATTTTGAATGGCCGGTAGGTGCAGCAGTAGGTATTGTTGCCAACTTTGGTGAACTGCGACCAAATCATTACCACATGGGGTTGGATTGTAGAACAGATCAAAAAGAAAATGTACCAGTTTATGCTTCTGCAGATGGGTATATTGCTAAAGTAAAAATTGAACCTTACGGTTTTGGCAGATGTATTTATATAAACCATCCAAATGGTATAACCACGGTATATGCTCATTTAAATGCTTTTGAACCAGCATTGGAAAAATATGTAACACAACAACAATATAATCTACAACAGTGGAAAGTGTTTCTTGATATTCCTGCTAATTTCTTTAAAGTAAAGCAAGGAGATTATATTGCTGCAAGCGGCAATACCGGAGGCTCACAAGGTCCACACGTGCACTTTGAAATGAGAGATACCAAAACAGATAAATGTTTAAACGGTTCAATGTTTGGCTTACCAATACCAGATAAAGTACAGCCAGAAATTATAAGGCTTGCCATGTATGACAGATCCATTAGCACTTACAATCAGACTCCAAAAATTTACTCTCTTAAAAAGGTAAACGGAGCATACACAGTTGCAGGTGGAAAAATAATTGCACCATCAAACAGGGTAAGTTTTGCTTTAACCATGCAGGATAAAAACTCTATGTCTGCCAATCTTAATGGTGTTTATGCAGCCGCCGTTATTGACAATGGCAAACAGATAAGTCGTTTCGAATTAGATAGTATTAGCTATTCAGAAACCCGGTATTTTAATGCACATATATATCATAAAACAAGGGGAAATGGTGGCCCATGGTTACAATATTTATCACCCTTGCCAGGTTATGAAAACTTGATTTATAAAACAGATAACAATAAAGGTGTCACCATTTTTTCTGATAGTGAAAAACACAACATAAACATACTTTTATTAGATGCCAACGGAAATAAATCAACTTTAAATTTTGAGGTATTGCCTCCCATAAATTTAGCTGCAAAACCAATTGCGGTGTATGATCAAAAATTTGTTCCCAACTACATAAATATTTTTGAAAATAACAAAGTCCGTTTTTATTTACCCGAAAATGCTTTGTACGATACAGTAAATTTTATTTATAAAGAGCTGCCATCTGCAGACGGAAAAAATATTCACCAATTGATGAATGCCACTGTGCCCGTTCAAACTTATTACCCAGTAAGCATTAAAGAAAGTTTTGCAAAAACTGATACCGGAAAGATAGTAATGAAGCGATTTTACGGCAGTAAAAAAGATTTTGCAAAAGCAGTTTATAATAAAGACTGGTATACAGCATCTTTTAGAGAGTTTGGTAATTTTCAATTAATGATTGATAAAGAACCCCCAACCATTGTACCCATTGGCTTTAGAGATGGAATGAACACTGCAGGACTAAGAAGGATTTTATTTCAAATAAAAGATAACACAGAAGATATTGTAAACTTTACTGCATTGTTAGATGGAAAATGGTTGCGTTTTAGCAATGATAAAGGCATAAATTTCATTTATAATTTTGATGAAAAATGTGAGCCTGGTGAACACGAATTAAAAATTGCAGCTACCGATCAGGTGGGGAATGTTGCAGAACGTACTTATAGATTTACGAGATAATTTTTGCCATGAACAGCAAAAATCTTCGATTGAAAAAAATTTGAAAATATTAAAATACTTTAATTAAAACCTCTTACCGATTTTCTGGAAAAACAAAATATAGAGCATGAAAAATGAAACTCCCACACCACCTTTCGGCGATTTAAAAACTGGTAAAGCTGCTCCTGCATTTTACGGTATTGATCAAAACGGTGAAACCATTGCCCTAAAAGATTTTACAGGTAAAAAACTGATAGTATATTTTTACCCAAAAGATGATACACCAACTTGCACCAACCAAGCATGCAATCTAAGAGATAATTACAGCAATCTTTTACAAGATGGTTTTGAGATAATCGGCATCAGTCCTGACCCCGTAAAGAAGCACAAGAAATTTGAGGAGAAATATGAATTGCCTTTTGCATTAATTGCAGATGAAGACCACAGCATTGCCGAAAAATATGGCGTATGGGGTACCAAACAATTTATGGGTAAAACCTACGATGGCATACACCGTACTACTTTTTTAATTGATGAAAAAGGAAAGATAAAAAACATCATTACAAAACCTGATAGTAAAAACCATGCAGATGAAATTTTAGCCGCCTGGTATGAATAAAACTTCCTTTTATATAAAAGAAAATTCCTTGCTGGCAAAACTCGCAGCAAAAAAATTGAAAGCAAATTCTGTTGCAATGGTGCTTGGCAAAACAATTCATTTGTGGGGTACAACTAAAGAACACTTCTTAGCAGATGAACGTTGGGTAAAACATGAGCTTTGCCATATTAACCAGTTTACTCAATATGGATATTTTGGATTTATATTAAAATACTTGTGGGAGAGTTTGAGGGTAGGTTATTACAATAATAAGTTTGAAGTGGAGGCGAGGGAGGCTGAGGGACATATTTAAGAATAAATTTGGCTGAGTTAATATTTCATTAGTTTATTGTAATTTTCCTGGTCCATGAACTCTAAAATATCGCCCGGTTGACATTCCAAAATTTTACAAATTTCTTCCAGTGTACTAAATCTTATAGCCTTTGCTTTTCCGCTTTTTAAAATGCTCATATTAGATATAGTTATACCTGCTCTTTCACTTAACTGGGTTAAACTCGTTTTCCTTTTAGCCAACATTACATCTAAGGTTACAACTATAGGCATATTATACAGTTAAAGCATTCTCGTTTTCTATTTTGTTACCATACTTAAATAAGGAAGAAAGTATTATCAATGCAAGGCCAAAAAGAAATGTTCCAAAACTTGCGCCTGTCGTTGGATTAAATTGCAATCGAAAACCATTAGTATTCATGTTTGCTATTTGATAAATATCTGCTACTCGGATGAGTCCAAACCATTTACTATAAATTATTCCTAATGTAAATTTCATCAATTCCCCTGCAATTAATATCATTCCAATATATTTTGTTCTTCTATAAAGAGGACTTAAAAAATTATTACTCCTTTGTAAAAAGGCAATTAATTTGTAAATATTAAAAGATATTAATAACATGGCAATAGCATTCAATATCGAACTTAATGAAAATGCAATATTTTTTAAAAGGCTTTTACTTTTTAAATTGGCAATAGTATCAAAGGAGATACTTTTTTCAACTGAAACCTTTAAATCTTGTTTTAAAAGTTCGTCATTTGACATGTTTTCAGTAACCCAACTAAAAAAATAAAACTCTTTATTGATAGAAGAGTCGGCTAAAATGGAGTCAGTTTTTTCATACCTAAAGTAATCATTTTTGTTTAAGTACATTTCTCCACTACCACCATTATTATTTTTCCATTTTACAAGTGTATCATGTGGTATTTGCAAAGTTGCATTGACAGTTATTGGAAAGCCGTTAGCATATATATTCTTACTTCCCCATATTGAATTTTTTGATTTTGCAAAATATCCGTCGTTCCCCGTAAATAAAAAATAAGTGATGTAAAGAAAACTCAATATACTTCCCAACAACCAAAGTCCACTGACGCACAATAAAAATCGCTTTATAAAATAATTTTGTTTCATATAAATTAGTTTTATTATGATAAAGGTATAATAGTTATTGATAAACAACAAATATATTGCTTTTTTCAATTATTTCTGCAAATGCAGTAATTAATGATTCAAGTTGTAACTTTCCAAAAAAAACTAACCATGCCTACAAAAGAAGAATTTATACAATCAATAAATGCGGGATATACATTTAAAGGAGAAGCTGTACAAATCGGAGCTGCTGTATTAGATGGACAAGTAATACCCGAAGCCAAAATATTTTTACCCCTTAAAACCATGAACCGTCATGGGCTTATTGCGGGAGCTACCGGAACAGGCAAAACAAAAACACTCCAAATGTTGAGTGAGTTTTTGAGTGATGCAAGCGTTCCGGTTTTACTGATGGATATTAAAGGAGATTTAAGTGGTATTGCTGCCTTAGGCGGAGTAAATGATAAAGTTATAGATAGATATCAAAAATTAAATATTACTTATACTCCCGCTGAATTTCCAGCAGAATTACTTTCCCTTACCGGAAAAAATGGTGTAAAACTTCGTGCAACAGTAAGTGAATTTGGTCCTGTACTCCTTAGTAAAATATTAGATTTAAATGACACACAAGGTGGCGTTGTAGCACTCATATTTAAATACTGCGATGATAATAAATTGCCTTTGCTCGATTTAAAAGATTTCATAAAAGTTTTGCAGTTTGTAGGCAATGAAGGCAAGTTGGAAATTGAAAAACTGTATGGTAAAATCTCCACCACTTCCACTGGTACTATTTTAAGAAAGGTTATTGAACTTCAACAACAAGGTGCGGACGTTTTTTTTGGCGAAAAAAGTTTTGAAGTAGATGATTTGATGCGCATAAACGACAAAGGTTTGGGAATGATAAGTATTTTGAGGGTGATGGACATACAGGACAGACCTAAACTCTTTTCTACTTTTATGCTCCAAATGTTGGCAGAGTTGTATGCATCCTCTCCGGAGGAAGGAGACCTGGACAAACCAAAACTTATCCTTTTTATTGATGAAGCGCATTTAATATTTCAAGAAGCTAGTAATGAGCTTGTGCAACAAAT
>JANPIF010000411.1:0-4271 GCA_031424845.1 Ferruginibacter sp. | reverse complement strand
GTCTGCTATCCATCCGCATATCAAGCGCTGCATCAAACCTTGTACTAAAGCCTCTTTCAGCTGTATCAAACTGGTGACTTGAAACTCCTAAATCTGCCAGTATACCATCTACTTTTACATACTTATGCAATCTTAAGAACCGCTGTAGGTAACGAAAATTTTGTGGTACAAAAATCACCCGTTCATCTTCCGGTACGTTTTTATTTGCATCTTCATCCTGGTCAAACACTATCAATTTTCCATTTGCACTTAAGTGCTTCAATATTTCTTTACTATGCCCACCACCACCAAAAGTGCAATCCACATATACTCCATCGGCTTTTATATTTAATGCTTCTATAGCTTCTTTT
This sequence comes from Ferruginibacter sp., assembly GCA_031424845.1. GTDB lineage: Bacteria > Bacteroidota > Bacteroidia > Chitinophagales > Chitinophagaceae > Ferruginibacter. The sequence goes on along the minus strand of JANPIF010000411.1, from coordinate 3,921 downwards.
AGTAGAACAGGTGTATGGTAGGCAGGTAATTCGGAATTTGTAATTTGGTCAACCATCATAATAATTCTTTTGCTTTCCTTAAAACCTAAAATGATAAAAACAGTTTTTTAATTACCAATTACAAATCACCAATTACATCCTTACCATTCATAACCTCATTAGCCAAATCACTAAAACTCTCATCAGTCATATTTTCAAAAAACTGTTCATATGTTTTCTTATCCCAGATCTCAATTTTGTTCACTGCCGAAACGAGTACAATATCTTTATCCAGCGAAGCGTATTCTTTTAAATTTTTGGGTAACAATAATCTACCTGCGCTATCCAATTCTACTGGAGATGCACCGTTTAAAAAATAACGGCGAAATGCTCTAACCTTTGGGTCGAAATCATTCAACTTACTTATGTTTGCAAAAATTGGTTTCCAGCTTTGTATTGGGTAAAGGGTAAGGCATTTTTCGAACCCTCTGTTTATTACGAATTCTGCTCCATCATCTTTAGGCAACTGTTTTTTAAACGCTGCCGGCAAAAGGAAACGTCCTTTTGTATCGATGGTAGATTCATATTCGCCTAAAAAGCTGATCATTGTTTGAAAAAGGGTTGAGTTTGTAACTAATCAACACAAAATAACACTTTTTCCCACTTATGAACACATTTTGTGAAAAACATATTTTTCCACAGGCTTAATAGTGCCTACAGTTGTGTGTTATAGGCGTATTTATAACCTACAACATGTGCGTTAAATGTGAATTGATGTGGAAACAATGTGAATAGCTAAATTATGTAGTTATTTAGCTAATGGGAAAGATATAGTAAATGCGCTTCCTTTTCCTACAGTACTCTCCGCTTTTATGGTGCCTTTATGAGCCTCAACCATAGTTTTTACGTAGCTCAACCCAAGCCCAAAACCTTTTACATTGTGTACATTGCCGGTATGTGCTCTATAGAATTTTTCGAAGATTCGGGAAAGCGTTTCCTTACTCATGCCAATACCATTATCTTCTATTTTAATACGAAATAAATTACCTGAATTAGACGTAGTGAGTTTTATTAGTGGATTTTCTTTTGAATATTTTAATGCATTATCTAGTAAATTATTTACAAAGTTGGTAAAATGAACATCATCTGCCATTACCACATCTTTTGTAGCATCTAGGTTTACTTCTAGTTTTCCACCTTTTTCATTAATAGGAAGAGATATATTGTTTACAGCATTTTTGATGAGTTCATTGGCAGACAACTTTTTTAATGACAGCTGCACTTCTTGTTTATCCAGTAGAGCCGCTTGTAGTATAGTTTCCACCTGCTTGTTCATCCTTTTATTTTCTTCTTTGATGATACCTGTGAAATAAGCAGTTTTTTCTTTATCACCCACCACCTTTTCATTTTTTAAAGCGTCAACGGCAAGAGAAATAGTTGCCAAAGGTGTTTTAAATTCATGGGTCATATTATTTATAAAATCCGATTTTATTTCTCCCAACTTTTTCTGTATAAGCAATGTTCTTAATGTTAAGAAAAATGCAGAAATAATTATGAGTGTAAATAAAATTGCTATAAAAATTAACCCGGCAATTTCTTTTAATACAATTGATTTTTGGTGAGGAACTATAAGTACCAATACCTCTTCGGGTGCTAAATTTTCCATAGAGGTTCCACTTTCAGGAACCAATTGTATAATCTGCATTTCGTTGTTGGCTGAATCTGCATAAAACTTCATGAAGTTATCTGAATCTATTTGGTCACCTGTAATTTGGTCGTCAGTAACAGCAAATTCGAATTGTATATCTTTTAAATCATTGGATGCTAAGGATTCTTTTAAAATAGTTGCTATTTCTTTTTTAGTAAAACGCTGCATTACTGAATGCTTTCTAAAATCAAATTGCAATCTATCAGGGGTAATTAAAAGATCATTTTTTTTGGGGTAAATAAATGAATGCTTTTCATCCATCAAACGCCTGGCAGATAAGTCCAAAGCTTTTGCAACATTGTCCTTTAAACGTTGTTCACGGTATTTTTTTACGCTATCCAACCACAATACCTGAAAAAAAATAAGCCCAAGCAAACTAATTGTAATAAGTATGGTTATAATAGGGAAAGTTTTCTTCATGTAAAATTTTTCTTTATACCTGCTGCTTTTTTAAACAAGTACAAATGTAATATTATTCATTTTTTGGTGAAATAATTGTTTGTTATAAAAAATTAAAAGCTATTGATTAAGTATAGCGAATAAATAGAATCACTAAATTTAAAGTACTAAGTTATTATTTATTAAAATTCTTTACTTTCAATATTATGATAGCAGCATCTAACGGAATATTATTGGTAGCAGAACCTTTTTTAAAGGACCCACCTTTTATGCGCAGTGTAGTACTATTATGTAAGTACGATGAAGATGATGGTGCATTTGGTTTTACAATACATAGAAAATTACAAACTACATTAGATGAAATTGTAGATAGTATGAATGGTTTTAAATTGCCTGTTTATTATGGCGGACCGGTACAGGTAGATACACTACATTATATACACCAATACCCTGATTTATTTTTAGATTCTGTTAAAATTACTGATGGCGTATATTGGGGTGGAGATTTTGATTTGATAAAAAAATACATAAAAGACGGCACCATAAAAGATGATAAAATAAAGTTTTTTTTGGGTTACAGCGGTTGGGATGCCGGACAATTGGAAGATGAAATAGAAGAAAAAAGCTGGATAACTCTCCCAGGTAATCCCCAACTTATTTTTGAAACTCCTGCTCATTTTATTTGGGAAGGATGTTTAACTGCACTTGGCGGAAAATATAAAATGATGGTGCATTTTCCTACAGATCCACAGTTGAATTAGAAGCAGCAAGGACAAGCCCCCCTAAATCCCCCCCGAAGGGGGACTTTTGAGCCCTATAATATTTTATGGTAATTTACAGTTTTATAAATTTCATTTTTTTAATTTGCTTTACAAACTTTTTCATTTTCCTGCAAAACTTGCACTGCTTATTTGGTGCAGACATTTACGTATAAATAAAAAAGAAATTTTACAGGCTGATGGACCGCTGCTTATTGCTGCTAATCATCCCAATTCATTTTTAGATGCAATTTTATTGTGTGCAATTTTTAAACAACCTATTTATTCATTAGCAAGAGGCGATGCATTTAAAAATAAGTTCATTCATAAAATACTAACCTCCCTAAATATGTTTCCTGTTTACAGGGTGAGTGAGGGTGTAGAAAACTTAGAGGAAAACTATAAAACATTTGAAGATTGTATTAAAGTATTTAAAAAAAATGGGATCGTTTTAATTTTTAGTGAAGGCCGTTGTGTAAACGAATGGCACCTTCGTCCCTTAAAAAAGGGTACTGCCCGTTTGGCTATAAGTGCGTGGGAGCAAGGCATTCCGCTACAAGTAATTCCATTGGGGTTAAACTATAATTCTTTTACAAGTTTTGGTAAAAATATAATTGCAAACTTTGGCGATTTCATTACACAACATAATATTGCGTTTAAAAATAACGATGTTTATGGTGTAAAAGTGCAGACATTTAATGCTGCATTAAAAGAACAATTGGAAAAATTAGTTTTAGAAATAAAACCACTTGATGAAAAAATAATTAAACAAACATTTAAAATAGCGTGTTCAACTTTTAAAATAATAATGCTTTTTATTCCGGCTTTGTTTGGCTATTTATTGCATGCACCTTTATACATTCCTATACAAAAATTTGCATTTAAAAAATTTGGAAACATAGACCATTACGATTCTGTGATGATTGGATTGTTATTTTTGTTGTATCCGTTTTATTTATTGATTATCGCTTTGATTGCATATTTTCTTTTATGGAATTGGGGGTGGCTTTTAGTATTTATTTTGTTTCCATTTTTTGCATGGAGTTATGTGGCAATAAAAAAACAGGTATAAAAAAG
>JANPIF010000410.1:0-14370 GCA_031424845.1 Ferruginibacter sp. | reverse complement strand
AATAAAAATGGCTTCCATTGAAAGAAGCCATTCTTATGTTATTTTTGCTGTTATATTTTTTACAACGACCCACCTTTTACAAGTGTACTTCTTGTGAACATTTCTGTATTATCGTTTAACCCGTTTAAACAATTCAACATTTTGGTAAAAGCAAGTTTTCCCAACTTGTATCCACTCGTTTCTATGTAAGTAATTTCGGGAGAATAAATTTTAGGTAAAAATCCATCGCTTAAAGCAAGTACTGCAGTTTGTTCTGGAATATTAATTTTTAAATCGTTTAAAGACTTTATTACTCCGATTAATATTTCATCGCTCATACAAAATACTGCATCGGGTTTTTGCTTTTTTGTAAAATATTGTTTTGTTATTTTTTTTGCTGCATCCGATGTGTCACAATATTCATTAGATGTTTTTACATCGTTTTGCAAACTAATAATTTTTTGAAATGCTTTGTATCTCGTACGTGTTATAGAAATAGTTTGGCTCCCAAAAATGGCAAGAATACTTTTTTTATTTTTCTTTAGCAACAGTTCTGCAGCAAGTTTTGCAGCGGCCTCATCATCTATACAAACCTTGTTATAATTTTCCGCTTCGGGTACTTTATCAAAAAATACCAATGGTATATCTGCTTCTTTAAATCTATCAAAGGCTGTCATCGAAGTTGTTTTTGTAGATAGGCATGCAAACAATCCTGAAATTCTGTTTTGCCTGCAAATACGTAAACTATTAGCCTCAGTTTCTTCATCATTGCTACTTTGCAAAATCATGAGCATATAAGAATGCTGTCTGCACTCTTCTTCAATAGCTGAGATAAATGAATCGTAAAAAAAACCGGAAACAGAAGGTACAATTAAACCCAGCACTCTATTCTTCTTCGATCGAAGGCTAATCGCATTTATGTTGGGTTCATAATCCAATGTATTTGCAAGCTCATTAACTCTTCTCTTTGTGTTAGCCGAAATATCAGGATGGTTTTTTAATGCTCTTGATACCGTAGAAATGCTCAATCCCAAAACTTCTGATATTCTTTTCAACGTAATTACTTCCATTGCATATTTATTTTAACACAAATTTTATAATTTTTCCACCGCAAACAGTTGCGCAAACGTTTGCATTGATAGATAAAAGGTAACCATAATTTAATTCAAACTAAACGATATACATTTAAAGTACCAAAATAAATATATATTTTATGAAATTAAAACTACTTACTAAAAGGTTCATCTATGCCTTGTTATGTATGGCGCTAACCCTAACAGCAGGCGCACAAACAAAAATAGTTTCAGGAAAAGTTACCAGCGATAAAGACGGCTCTCCCATTAGTGGAGCTTCTGTTGTTGCTAAAGGAACTACTACAGGAACACAAACCAATGCATCGGGCGAATATTCAATTGAAGTAGGAGCAACTGCAACTAAACTTGTTATATCATCCGTTGGGTTTGGAACAACAGAGGTGAACGCAAACGGCGCAAATACTGATGTTGTGATGAAAGCAACGGGGGAAGGATTAACTGAAGTAGTAGTTATTGGATACGGTACAGCAAGGAAAAGAGATCTGACAGGATCTGTTGGATCTGTTTCTGCGAAAAACTTTAATAAAGGTCCGCAAACTTCAGCTGACCAATTAATTCAAGGAAAAGTTGCGGGTGTTCAAGTTATTCAAAATAACGGGGCGCCCGGAGCAGGAACAACTGTAAGAATTAGAGGCGCTGCTTCAATAAGAGCAGGTAATACACCGTTATTTGTGATTGATGGTATTCCTCTATCTAATACCAATTCAAGACCTGACATAGGTTTTACTGATGTAGGAGGTGGTTCTCCAGCTGGTAATCCATTAAACTTTATTAATCCAAATGATATAGCATCAATGGACGTACTAAAAGATGCTTCTGCTGCAGCTATTTATGGCTCTAGAGGTGCTAATGGTGTAGTGTTAATTACCACTAAAAGAGGCGCTGCAGGATTGCCTAAAATTGAATTCAATACTTCAGTTGGATTTTCTTCAATCGCAAAAAAATTAAAAGTATTAAATGGTGATGAATACCGCTCTGCTTTGGCGGCCAATGGTTTTAAAACCTCAGTAAGCACAGCAGCAGTACCAACATCTAATTATGGTTCAAATACAGATGCATTAGGTGCAATCATAAGAAATGGTATAACGCAAAATTATGGAATAGCTATTTCCTCGGGTTCAGAAAACGCACGCTACCGTTTATCATTAGGCTATTTAGACCAGGAGGGAATAATTCGTAAATCTGATTTTAAAAAATATAATGCATCAATTTCCTCTACAGTAAAAATGCTGGATAGTAAAAAATTATCTGTAGATTTTAATGTTTCAACTGCTCAAACTATTGAAAATATTGCACCAATTTCAAATAGTGCGGGCGCCAAAGGATCTCTTATTGGACAAGCATTACAATGGAATCCTACAAGATCATTATACAGAGGTACATCTCCTGATTCATTAAACATTCTTTATGGAAGTGATTTAATTAACCCATTAGCATATAGTGAAGCATATTTTGATTTAGCAAAAGTTACCACAGTTCTTGCGAGTGTTTCTCCGAGCTATAAGCTTACAAATGATATTGAAGTAAGAACTCTTATGAGTGTGAATTATTCAAGTGGATTAAGGAAACAATATTTAACTCCCTATATTAATGTTCAAGATATAAATATTGATCAATCATTACCATCTTCAAACCCAAATTTTGGAAAAGGAGGAGAAGCAAATGTTTCGCAAAATGAACTTGTTACAAAGCAAATAACAAATACAATTTCATATAACAAACAAATAAACAAAAGTATAAATCTTAATGCAGTTGTTGGACATGAATATATAAAAACTGATTTCGGTGGTAACTCTGAGTACGGAAGAAAACTGCAACCAACTGATAGACCTTATTATTATTTCCTTTCTTCTTCTGACCCAAGTACCCGTCAAACAAATGGCTTTCAAGATCCTACACAAGAATTACAATCATTCTTTGGAAGAGCAATAGTAAATCTTAATGATAAGTATGTAATAACAGGTACAATACGTGCAGATGGTTCTAGCAAGTTTGGAAAGAATAATAGGTACGGAACTTTCCCATCAATTGCAGGTGCTTGGAATCTTAGCAAAGAAAATTTCATGAGTGGAATTTCCGAGGTTTCAAATGTAAAAATCAGAGCTAGTTATGGACTTACAGGTAATCAGGAATTTCCGGCAGGAGCTTCTCAATTAACTTATATTTTATCAGGAAATCCTGGAACTTTTGGTCAAGCTCAAATTGCTAATCCAGATTTGAAATGGGAAGAAACAAAAACGGCAAATATTGGAATTGATTTTAGTATCCTAAAAAATCGCCTAGCTTTCACAGTAGATTATTTTAATAAAAATACAAGCAATATTCTTTTCCCTAGAGAAGCTGCTGACCCTGTAACGCCAAACGGTGCAATCAAATGGACAAACATTGATGGTAATGTGAGAAATAAAGGTTTTGAATTTTCTGTTAATGCTGCAGTTATTCAAAAAAGTGATTTTAACCTGAATGTGAGTGCAAACATTACTTTACTTCAAAATAAATTAGAAAATTTTATTGGAGAAATACCAACGGGTGAAGTGAATGGTCAAGGACTTTCAGGTGCCTTTGCTCAATTAATAAAAACTGACTACCCAATAAATTCTTTCTATCTGAAAAAATTTACTGGTATTGACAAAACAACTGGTATCTCTACATATGAAGGAGGTGAGCAAAAATTCTTTTTAGGATCGGCTAATCCAAAAACTTTGGCAGGTCTTACTATCAATGTAGGATATAAAAAATTAAATGTAGAAATGGCTATGAATGGTGCTTTTGGACATTTTATTTACAATAATACCTCTAAAGGTGTTTTAGCCTTCAAAAATTTAAACAGTAATAAAAATGTTGGAAAGAGAGATTATGAATTGGGTTTATCTTTAGGAGAAAAACCGGTTAATCCTACCAGTGCGTCATCAAGATATTTAGAAAAAGGAGATTATTTAAAAATGTCTAATCTTACCGCATCTTATAATCTTGGCTCATTAGGAAAAAATATTAAGAGTTCAAGTTTTTTTGTAAATGCACAAAATTTGTTTGTAATAACGAAGTTTAGCGGATTTGATCCAGAGATTAATGTTTCTAAACCTTTGAATGGTGTTGCATCGTTTGGTATGGAAAATACTCCATATCCTTCATCAAGAACAATCAATTTAGGTTTTAATTTCTCATTATAATAAAATATTAAATATACAGAAATGAAAAAGATTTTAATTATTACAATATTTGCAACAAGCCTTACAGCTTGTTCAAAATTAGAAGAAAAGTTGGGTAGTCAGCAAACCACAGGAGGTTCTAGCGGTGGTGGTGGAGTTAGTGCTTCATCTGTATTAGCCGGTACTTATGAAGCTATGAAATTACCATACCAGGATCAATCTAGGGTGTGGGCATCTCAAGAACATACTTCAGATGAATGTATAGCACCAACACGTGCCGGAGACTGGGATGACAATGGTGTTTGGAGAGTGCTTCACTCACATCAATGGGATGCGAATCATAGTTTTTTGGCTGATACATATCGGGATCTTGGAAGAATTGTTTTTTCTGCAACTGATTTATTGAGGCTTAATCCCACACCCGCTCAAGCTGCTGAAGCTAGATTGTTAAGAGCATTGGCTATGTACCAATTGTTGGATGGTTGGGACCAGGTTCCTTACAGGCTTAATACCGCAAATACAGAAGAAGTTCCTAGTGTTCGTAAGGGTGTTGTAGCCGCAGACTACATAATATCAGAGCTAAATGCAATAATTGCAGATTTACCTGTTGGTCCTGCAAATAGAGCTAATAAAGATGCTGCACGAGTTTTATTAATGAGAATGTATATCAATAAGGGCGTTTATGCAAAGAGAGCAGCTCCAACATTTTCTCCTGCTGATATGAATCAAGTCATCACTTTAGCTGATCAAATAATGACAAGTCCTCGTAATTACTCACTTGCATCTAACTATTTCGATAATTTTTCTAAAACCAATGAAACAACGGGTTCTGAAAATATTTGGACGGGAGATAATATTGGTGGTTCAAGTAGTGGAAATGTTCGCTCTCGTTGGTTTTGTACTTTGCACTATAATTCATCACCGAGCGGCTGGAATGGCTTTACTACCTTATCTGATTTTTATGACAAATTTGAAACTGTTGATAAAAGAAGAGGTGGAAATCCTTATCCGGGAATGACGCAAGGTGTTTTACCTGGTTTTTTAATTGGACAGCAGTTTAATGGAGCAGGTACTCCCCTAACAGATAGAAATGGAGCACCTTTAAGCTTTACTCGTGCAGTAAAATCAGTTGAAGTAGGTTCAAATCTAGAGGTAACTGGTATTAGAGTAATAAAATATCCTATTGATTACACATCTGGTGATAATGCAGCAAATGATTATGTTTACGCTAGAATATCTGATGTATTGTATTTAAAAGCTGAGGCTATTTTAAGAGGTGGAACAGCAACAAACAATCCTGCAACTTTTGGAGGATCTAATACAGCCTTAGGTATAGTAAATTTTGTGCGTGCTCACCCAAGTCGTGGAGCAACAGCCCTTTCATCATTAACACTAGATAATTTAATTGATGAAAGAGGACGTGAATTTTATTGGGAAGGAACTAGACGTACAGATTTAATTAGATTCGGAAAATTTTTAGCAGCTTGGCAAGAAAAGCCGGCATCTACATCTAAATACTTAATTTTCCCTATTCCTGCAAGATCCCTAGCAGCTAATCCAAACCTTACTCAAAACCCTGGTTATTAATAAACATTAGTTTTTGTTTTTGGTTTTATATTTTCATAAATCAGACGAAGGGGCAGATCAAATTTTTTGACTGCCTCTTTTTCTTTTTAGTATCTTCAAGTTCTATTTTAAAAAGATGAATTTTAATAAATACGACTGCTTTTTTTGTTTTATTTTAATGCTTATTCTCACAGCTTCATGTAAGCAAAAAAAATCTACTCCTACCCTTTTTCAATTTCAGGATTCTACAAAAACAGGCATCTACTTTACAAATAATGTTGAGAATACTCCTGACTTTAATATTTTTAGTTACCGAAATTTTTACAATGGTGGTGGTGTGGGAATAGGAGATGTAAACAACGATGGTAAGCCTGATGTGTTTTTTACATCTAACCAGGGCAGCAATAAACTTTATTTAAATAAAGGTGAATTTAGATTTGAAGATATTAGTGTAAAAGCAGGCATTGAAGAAAAAGGAAAATGGAATACGGGTGTGGTGATGGTTGATATTAACGGCGATGGTTGGCTTGATATATATGTTTGCAATGCCGGCTATGATAAGTGGAAAACAAAAGAATTCAACAAGCTTTTTATAAACAACCACAATAACACATTTACCGAAAAAGCAACTGAATATGGATTGGCAGAAACCGGGTATACCACACACGCTGCTTTTTTTGATTATGACCTAGATGGCGATTTAGATTGCTATATTTTAAATAACAGTTTCATTCCCGTGAACACCCTCAATTACAGCAACAAGCGTGATTTGAGAGCCGCAGACTGGCCAATAGAAGAGTTTGCAAAAGGTGGTGGAGATAAATTATTGAGAAATGATAATGGTCATTTTACAGATGTGAGTGCAGCTGCAAATATTTATGGCAGCCTGATAGGATTTGGATTGGGTGTTACAATAAGTGATGTAAACGGAGATCTGTATCCAGATATCTACATCAGCAACGATTTTTTTGAAAGAGACTATTTATACATCAACCAACAAAACGGAACATTTAAAGAAGACCTCCAAAACCAAATGGGTCATACAAGTACTGCATCTATGGGTGCAGATGCGGGAGATGTAAACAACGATGGACATCCTGATATTTTTACTACAGATATGCTGCCTGGTGATGATAAACGTTTAAAGACCACTTCCTCATTTGATAATTTTGATACTTACCAGTTTAAAAAGAAACAGGGTTTTTACGAGCAGATACAACAAAACGCTTTGCAAATAAATAATGGCAATGGAAAGTTTGCAGAAACAGCGCATTACAGTGGTGTAGCGGCTTCTGACTGGAGCTGGGGTGCTTTAATGTTTGATGCAGACAATGATGGCTACACAGATATTTACGTGTGCAATGGTATTTATAAAGATGTAACTGACCAGGATTTTATAGATTTTTTTGCCAACGATGTTATTCAAACAATGGCAGCAAGCGGTGAAAAGCAGAGCATGCAAAGTATTGTTGATAGTATGCCATCAGTACCGATTTTAAATAAATTTTTTAAAAATAATGGCAACCTAACATTTGATGATGCCGGCACAGAAAGTGGTTTCTCACAACCATCTTTTTCTAACGGTGCTGCTTATGGAGATTTAGATGGCGATGGAGATTTGGACTTGGTTGTGAACAATGTCAATATGCCCAGCTTTGTTTATAAAAATATGAGTAGAGAAAATGATAGTACAAACTTTATAAACGTAACATTAAAAGGTACAGGTATGAATACTTTTGCTGTAGGAAGTACAGTGAAATTATTTTGCAATAAAGAAATAATCAGCAGAGAAATCTATCCTGCTCGTGGTTTTCAAAGCAGTATTAACTATGAAAATATTATAGGAATAGGTAATAAAAAAATTGATTCCTTAAAAGTATTTTGGCCAGATAAAACATCTTCGATAATAATTAACCCACAGGCAAATAAAAAAATACTAATAGAATATAATAAAGCTATAAAAATTCCCTACTTCTTTTTACCTCTAAGTACACACTCAACAATGTTTGAAGTTGTCGTAAAAAATTTATTTGAGCAACACAAAGAAAATGATTTTGTAGACTTTTATCAGGAAAGAAATATTCCCATAATGCTAAGCAAAGAAGGGCCAAAAGCAACTCATGCAGATGTAAATGCTGATGGTTTTGAAGATATATTTATTGGTGGCGCTAAAGGGCAGTCCGGGCAGTTATACTTTCAAAATTCAAGTGGGTTTTCCAAATCTATTCAAAAAGTTTTTGATGAAGATGCAGCATCAGAAGATGTAGCGGTATTGTTTTTTGATGCAGATGGAGATAGTGATAATGATTTATTTGTAGGGTCAGGAGGAAACAATGAACCACCCAGAAGTATAAACTTACAACACAGATTATATTTAAATGATGGTAGAGGAAATTTCGCAGAATCGATAAATAATTTTCCGGAGAACAGTTCCAATATTTCTGTAGCAACTGCCAATGATTTTGATGCTGATGGAGATTTGGATTTGTTTGTAGGTGGTAGAAGTATGAGCTACAATTATGGAGTAACACCTTCAAGTTATATGTTTGAAAATGATGGAAAAGGAGTTTTTACGGATGTAACCAATACAAAAGCGCCATTAATAGAAAAAATAGGAATGGTTACAGATGCAGTGTGGGCCAACATTACAGGAGATGCAAATAAAGAATTGGTAATTGTTGGTGAATGGATGTCGCCTAAAATATTTTCTTATTCAACAGGTAAATTTAAAGAAGTTAGTACCAACTTAACTAAGATGCATGGCTGGTGGCAAACAGTAAAAGCTGCAGATTTTGATGGAGATGGAAAAGAAGATTTAGTATTCGGTAACATCGGTGAAAATTTTTACCTGAAACCAGATTCATTAAATCCGGTAAAACTTTGGATGAATGATTACGATAACAATAGTTTACCCGATAAGGTTTTATCATACACGATAGATGGGAAAGATGTTCCTGTTTTCTTAAAAAAAGATTTTACTGAAGCCTTACCATCTTTTAAAAAAGAAAATCTTCGTCACCATTCGTATGCTGAAAAAACTGTTCAAACATTATTCAAGCCTGAACAAATAAAATCATCTATGGTAAATATTTTTAATTACAATAGTAGTTGTATAGCGTACAATAATGGTAATGGCAAATTTCAAATTAAGAAATTGCCCATTAACGCACAAATGAGTTCCATTAATGCTATTTTATGTAAAGATGTAAATAGAGATGGTAAAATGGATATTATTTTTGGCGGAAACCTGCCGGATTGTTTACCACAGTTTGGCAGATTGGATGCAAATTTTGGGACAGTGCTTATCAATAAAGGGAACAAAGAGTTTACTGAATTGTCATCCAAAGAAAGTGGACTAAATGTAGGTGGAGTGGTTAGAGATATTCAACTTATTAAAACAACGGATGGAGATAGGTTGTTGTTCCTGAAAAATAATGATTATCCTTTTTTATATAAGTTTAGTAAGTAATTCTAAAATTAATTATTGCAAAAATTGAATGATCGATATTGTAAAGGTTTTCAAGATGAAAAACTCATTAAAAGTTTTTAAGGTTTTTTACAAATGATGATCTCGCATTCAACAACCTCTGGCTGACTTGAAAATTTTGGTTAGTCCAAAGATTATGCGTTTAAATTATGAATTAATAAAATGGTGAAAAAAATATTTTTAATAATACTTGTAGGCATATTTATTACTTTGTTATCCTGCAATAACAATAAGGAAGCAGCCAAACCTGTTTTATTTGAAGCATTAGAAAGCTCACAAACAGGTTTAAACTTCTCAAACAAACTTACCCCACGCTCAGATTTTAACATGTTTAAGTACATGTACTTTTATAATGGTGCAGGTGTAGGTGCAGGAGATTTTAATGATGATGGATTAATAGATTTATTTTTTACAAGTAACCAAGGGCAGAATAAATTATTTCTTAACAAAGGAAAATTAAAATTTGAAGATGTAACTGTTCAGGCAAAAATACCTACCGATTCAGCTTGGAGTACAGGTGTATCTGTAATAGATATAAACAACGATGGACTTTTAGATTTATATGTGTGCCATGTAGGAAATTTTGAATCGTTACAAAGCAAAAACCAGTTTTTAATTTGCAAGGGCATTGATAAAAATGGTATACCGTTTTATGAAGATGAAGCTGAAAAAATGGGTTTAGCAAAATCAGCATTTGGTACCCAAGCCGCATTTTTAGATTACGATGCTGATGGAGATTTAGACATGTATTTGATGAACCATTCACTACGTTACAATGGTACATTTAACAACAAAGATTCTTATGAAAACACAAATGACTCTTTAGCGGGAGACATTTTATTTAAAAATGACTCTGGATATTTTAGGGATGTTTCTAAACAAGCCGGAATTAGTGGAACAATCATCAGTTATGGTTTGGGTATTTGTGTTGCAGATATAAATACAGATGGATGGCCGGATATATACATTGGAAATGATTTTCATGAAAATGACTACCTGTACATTAACCAACAAAACGGCACATTTAAAGAAACCTTAAATACACAAACCATGCATACGAGCCAGTTTAGCATGGGTGTTGATGTAGCTGATATAAACAACGATGCAGCACCGGAAATTATTTCGATGGATATGTTACCATACGACCCACTTATTTTAAAACGGTCTTTGGAAGAAGATGATTATAATTTATTCAATTACAAAGTAAAAGCTGGTTACCACCCCCAATTTAGCAGAAACGCATTGCAATTGAACAGGCGTAATGGAATGTTTAGTGAAGCAGCCATGTATGCAGGTGTAGAAGCTACCGATTGGAGTTGGGCCGCATTGTGGACAGATTTTGATAACGATGGTTGGAAAGATTTATTTGTAAGCAATGGAATTCCTAAGCGTTTAAACGATATGGATTATGTGAATTACGTGACCAATACAGAAATACAGGATAAGATACGGTACAATAAAATAGATGAAAAAGATATGGCACTCATCAATAAATTTCCTGAAATAAAACTTCCCAATAAATTTTTCTTAAATAAGCATGATGCAAAATTTGAAGATGCAGAACAGCAAATAAAAAATGATAAATCGACCTTTAGCAATGGTGCTGCATATGCAGATTTTGACAATGATGGTGATGTTGATGTTGTGGTAAACAACATTGAAGACCCAGTGTTATTGTACGAAAACAAAACGTCCAAATCACCTTCCAATAAATGGCTAAGTCTAAAATTAAAAGGAGATGTTCAAAACATAAATGCTATTGCTGCAAAAGCAATTGTGTTTGCAAAAAATGAAATTAGAACCTATGAAAAATATCCTGTAAGGGGGTTTCAAAGCAGTTTGGAAGTACCGCTGCATATTGGGTTAGGAAATATCCCCATTGATTCAGTTTTGCTGGTATGGCCTGATAATTCTTATCAAAAATTAATGTACCAAGCAGATACTTTGTTATCAATAAAATATTCAAAAGGATTACCCATCTTTAATTATAAAATTCTTAGAAATTTTAATATAGACAGTACAAAAACTGTAGTAGATATTACCGCACAAACAGGGTTATTATTTAAACACGAAGAAAATAATTTTAATGAATTTGACAGAGAACAATTAATACCACACATGATTTCTCGTGAGGGCCCTGCTCTGGCTGTGGGAGATGTAAATGCTGATGGATTAGATGATGTATTTATCGGTTCTGCAAAATTTATAAAACCTGTTTTATACTTTCAACAACCTAACGGAAAATTTTTTTTATCTACACAAGAAGCCCTAGATAATGACAGTAGTTATGAAGATGTAGATGCAAATTTTGCAGATATAAACAACGATGGGTTTAAAGATTTACTAATAGCAAGTGGCGGTAATGAATTTTACGGTAACAGCGAAATGCTTTTACCAAGAGTATATTTAAATAATGGTAAAGGAAATTTTGTTAGAAAGAAAGATGCCTTTTTACCAACTATACAACTTACAGCCTCTTGCATAAAACCTTATGATTTTAATGCAGATGGTTTTATGGATTTATTTATTGGCGGCAGAGCAGTACCATGGGAGTATGGAAAATTACCTACCTCCTATTTAATGTTAAACGATGGTAAGGGAAAATTTATGGATGTAGCTGCTAATTACAATAAAGAACTTTCTACCATTGGTTTGGTAACAAATGCTGCATGGGCTGATATGGATAACGATGGAAGAAAGGATTTAATTGTGAGCTTGGAATGGGGAGGTATCATTGCATTTAAAAACAATAAAACTTCATTTGAGAAAAAAATATTATCAGATAAACTAGGTTGGTGGAACTTTGTTTTGCCTATTGATATAAATGGCGATGGTAAGGAAGATTTAATTGCAGGTAACTTAGGTGAGAACAATCGTTTTAAATCAGCAGTTGAAAAGCCATTAACCCTTTACTATAATGACTTTGATGATAACGGAAAGAAAGAACAATTTCTTACCTATTTTTTAATGAACAAAGAAATACCTTTTGCTGATAAAGATGAATTAACCAAACAAACACCTTTCCTTAAAAAGAAATTTTTATATGCAGAAGATTTTACCAAAAGTTCATTACAAAATATCTTTGGTGAAGAAAAATTAGAACAATCAGCTAAGCTAACTGCAAATTATTTTTCAAATGCATTTGTAATAAACAATGGAAATTGGAATTTTACTTTACAGCCTTTTCCATGGCTTGCCCAACTATCTACTTATAAAACTGCTGCTATCGTAGGTTATACAAAAGATAGTTTACCAAACATATTCTTGGGTGGTAATTTTTACCATAGTAATATACGCATTGGTAAATATGATGCTGACTATGGCTCAATTTTAAAAAATAATGGACAAAGTAACTTTACTGCTGAAACCATTAACAACATTATTATTAAGGGAGAAGTAAGAAATATTTTACCAATTGATATTAAAGGACAAAAAGCATTTATTCTTGTTAAAAATAATGATAGTTTACAGGTATTGAAATTTTAAAATACCGGAAAATATAATTTTGTAATCCACTTGGCGGTATCAGTTTCTTTTTGCCTGTCAGTGATTAAAGATTGATAAGGAATAGCAGGAGAAATAGCTGCATTATCAGCCCGAAAATTTTCCAGTTCTTTCAAATAGTAATCTACTGTTTTTATACCTCCTTTTATTTCGGCGCTTTCCAAAATATTACCGCCTGCAAGCATTCGTTTAGCTAAAATTTCACCAGTGCCTTCTAATAATTTATCTACAGGTAACGCTACCATAAAATTATAAGCACTATCATTTTCTTTATATATGTTAAGCATAGGCGGAGCGGTTTGCTTAGCGTCATTTTGCACAGCATATAATTTAAGCAAATCAATCTTACCATATATTTCTGCTATACCAGGATATTGTTTTGAAGAAGATTTTATGGTAATCAAGGTGCTGTCTTTTAAAATTGCATTTTTCATTTCTACCCCATACACATTCACCAAATCGTTTGTAAAATTTTGTAACGCCAACAAAAGTTTCTTTGTAGCACTTTCAATTTTTTTGTTAGAAAAATAATTTGAAAATCTTGCTAAACCATTTATAGTATCGGAGAATGTAAAATTTAATGAGGCAGTTGAATTGTTCCCTTGAGGTAAAGTAATTAAAAAACTGTTGGCTCTTCTATCATTATACTTTACAGTTACTACATTGTTCAAAGTCATATCTGTTGTAAAAATAAAACTGCAATTATCCAATAAATATTCTTTTGGGGAAACTATTTTACCCTCTGCAGGTAACCATTTCTTTCTGTAGTTATGATCCCCTACCATACGTTGCACTATTGTTGGAGTCACTTTCATGGACTGTGAAACCTGTACCGAATTATTAGTGGGTATGAAAAAATAAAATGTTCCAAATATTACCAACATCACCAAAATAATAACCGCAAACGTTTGTTTCATTTCTTTTTAAATTATTCGTACAAATATCTATGTAAAAAAATTAAATTACGAAACCAACATAATTTACAACTGAAACATTTTCATTTTAAAACTTCATTATGGTTAATAGAATTATAGTATTTGCTTTTCTTATAATTCTTTATAGTTGCAAGGGAAATCCCCAAAAAGAAACCACTGCAACAAATAAAGATTCCACAAAAAAATGGTGGAAAGAAGCAACCGTTTACCAGATTTATCCCCGCAGTTTTAAAGACAGCGATGGTGATGGTGTAGGCGATCTAAAAGGCTTAACAGGAAAATTAGATTATGTAAAAAGTTTAGGAATAGATATTGTTTGGCTCAATCCAATTTACGGTAGCCCAAATGCTGATAATGGGTATGACATAAGCAACTACGATGATATTATGAAGGAGTTTGGTACCATGGCAGATTTTGATGTGATGCTTTCAGAAATGCATAAGCGTGGTTTAAAATTAGTGATGGATTTAGTAGTAAACCATTGCAGTGACGAGCATGAATGGTTTAAACAGGCACGCAGCAGTCGTACCAATAAATATAGAAATTATTTTCACTGGTGGCCGGCTGAAAGAGGTAAACCGGCATTTAGGCCCGGCTCTTTCGAAGTAGATGGAAGTGGTTGGAGATACGATACGCTTACCAACAGTTATTATTTA
>JANPIF010000409.1:0-20611 GCA_031424845.1 Ferruginibacter sp. | reverse complement strand
CTACAGTGGTTGTTTTCATGATTGGAAAAAACGAACCGTTTGTATCTGTAATCTCTGGGTCAAAACCTTCATCATAATTAGAGAATGTAAAAGGATTTACTGTGTTTACATATATTCTTAGTTGCTGAACTTTAATTCTGTTCAACCATTTTTTTGGTAGCGAATAACCAAGCGTTATTTGCTTAATTCTCATAAATGATCCGTCTCTAATAAAGAAATCTGACCCTGTTGTGTAGTTACCATTGCCACCTTTGTACAAACGGGGATTTTTAGAAGTTGTATTTTCTGGTGTCCATCTATCTAAAGCAGATTCTAAACCAGAAGCAAACCAGTTACCGCCATTAAATGGTTCTATAGCAATTCCACCAATTTGATTGTCTCTTTTACCTACCCCAAATAAAAACACATTCACATCGAACCCTGCATAATCTGCATTAAAATTTAAACTGTAATCATAGCGAGGAAAATTGTTTCCAAGCAAAACACGGTCTTTAGCATTTAATGTATCATTACCGTCTATATCTACAAACTTTACATCTCCAGGTCCAACTTTTCCTGCTCTTGTTCCATCATAAGGACTATTGAAATTATCGCCTTTTTGGTATAAGCCATTTGTTCTATAAACATTGTATGAATAAATAGAATTACCCACTCTTGAAACTTTATTGCCCGCTACAATATCTCTACCACCAGTAGCCAATATCTTATTTTTTACATCAGAAATATTTGCAGTAACACTGTAATTAATTTTTCTAATATTGCTTCTGTAAGTAGAAGAGAACTCCCAGCCATTGTTAACCATTGCAGCTCTGTTGGAAGGAATTGCTGCACCTAAAAAGCCAAGACTTGTAGGAGTTGCATCATCAAAAATTAAATCATTTATTTTTTTCTGGTATTTATCGAAGGTTACGCTCAATTTATTTTTTAATAAAATTAAGTCGATACCAATATTTTTTTGGGTTGATGTTTCCCAGGAAATTGTTTCGTTTGGAATACCATTTAAAGAAGTTCCTCTGGTAAGTACATTGTTAAAATAATAAGCAGTACCGCCATTTAATGTAGCTGCAAATGGATAATTGTCGCCAACCTCTTGGTTGCCTATTTCTCCATAAGACAATCTTAATTTAGCAAAATTTATAACAGGAATATTATCCATAAATCTTTCTTTGGTAATAACCCATCCTGTAGAAACACCATAAAATGTCCCCCATTGCGCATCTGCTAATTGGCTGAAACGGGAAGACCCATCATACCTGCCTGTAAACTCAAGCAAGTATTTGTCTTTGTATCCATAATTTATTCTGGAAAAGAAACCAGCTAATGAAAAGTCAGTTATTGACCCACTAACATTAGGTTGTACAGATGATGTAGCTAAATTTAAATAAGGACGAGTTGGATCTTGCAATCCTTGTCTTGTAGCACCCACCGAAGAAAGTGTATTATCTAAACCTTGAAAACCAACTTGTGTTTTAAATTCATGATTTTTTCTAACATTAAATGAGTAAGTACCAGATACATTATATTGGTTTGTATTTAACCTGTTATTGGTATAACTCAATGCAGAATCACCAATTACTTTATTAAATAAATATGTACCTGTTACTGGGTTAGGATTAAAAGAATTGTAGGTACCTCTCGCAGAGTAAGATTCCGTATAAGAAGTACGGTTATTATAAGATGCGTCAATAATAAAGTTTTTAAATACTTCTGCTGACAATGCAAACCTTAATGAAAGCGTAGGTGTCTCTGCTCTGCTAATGCCAGATGCTTCTGCTGCACCCACAGGGTTAATTTGGTTAGACTGTCCTGCATCTCCATATTGGCCTTCGCCAAATTTTCCAGGAAAAATTCTCGCCATAGAAATACCTCTTTGAATAATTTCGTTTACTGACATACCTGCAGGACGTACATTAATTGCTTTTGTATAAAATATATCTGTGGTAAACTTTATTTTACTTGTAAAATTTACATCACCGTTTAAACGCAGATCATATTTTTTAAAACGGTTGTTTACAATTAAACCTTGTTGATCAAGTACTGTACCCGAGGCTAAGAATGCTGCTTTTTCAGAACCGCCAGATATGATAAGGTTATGGTTCTGCATCATACCATTGTTCTGAAAAATCAGGTCTTTCCAATCGGTATTAAAAACGGATAAGTTGTTTGGTGCATTGTTCCTATATAAATCTATTTGGGCTTGCGTATATGTTGGTGCCGCTAAAGGTGCTGCATTTAAATCTGCTTCGTTTTGCAACAACATATGATCAATAGATGACAACAGGTTTGGAAAATTAGTAGGTGTTTGTTTGCTCACAAAACTATTAAATGCTATAGATGTTTTTCCTGCAACAGCTCTTTTAGTTTTTATTAAAATAACACCATTAGTACCTCTTACACCGTAAACAGCTGTAGATGCTGCATCTTTTAAAATTGAGATGCTTTCTATAGCATTAGGATCAATGTCATTTAAACTTACACCTTCTACACCATCTGCAATTATTAAGGGGAAACTACTTCCTGTAATAGAACCATATCCTCTAATATTAATTGAACCACCATCTGCACCTGGTTGTCCTGAACCTTGTTGTACCACAACACCTGGTGCAAGTCCTTGAAGCGTCATACTAGTAGATGCAAGTGGTCTCTTTATTAATTCTGAACCTTTTATAGTAGTTACTGCACTCGTTACATTGCCACGCTTTTGAGTTCCATACCCCACCACCACTACATCTGCTAAGTTATTGGCATCTTTACTTAATGTAATATTCATTAGATCAGAAGAAGCAGCCACTTCTGTTTTTTGGTATCCCACGCTGGAAATTACAAGCGTAGAACCTGCCGGAACACTGATAGAAAAATCTCCATTTGCATTGGAGGAAACACCTTTCGATTTTCCTTTTACAGAAATACTCGCAGATTCTACAGGAGTATTGTTACCAGCTTCAGTAACCTTTCCTGTTATTTTTACATCCTGTGCTTTTACGCCCATAAGCGTTGCAAAAAGCAGGAGGAATAAGCTGATTGACTTTTTCATAATAGCTGTTTTGTTGTTTGAATAATTATGCAATGTTTATTGGTTGTTTATTTTTATAAAATTTCCTTTATGGTCTATAGGTTTTTCAAATGGCTGTAAATATTCATCTAGCATTACAGCTATTTCAAATCTTTTAATTGGTCTTTTACTTTCATAATTGGTGAGTCCTGCATTTGCCCAATCACTTTTTAATTCTTTTGAAAGTGATTTTTTAAATGTTGACTTTTTCAACATTTGTATAAAATCTTTAATGGTAAGAATATCGTTGGAAGCTTTATAAATTTTACCGGTGAAAGAACTAAGTCCGTTTGCAAATTCATTTTCTGTAATGGTACTATCCGGATAAAACCATGTTTGGTTTGCCCATTTATAAGGAATGCCGGTACCTTTTAAAATACCTGTGGCGCCAATTTTATGTATGGCTTTAAAATGAGGGTTTTCAGAGGAAGCATCAATGTAGGGCATAATATAAGCACCGGCATTCAATAATTTATTTTGCACCATTCTTACAGGTACATTTCTTGGTTGCGTTTTTTGTAAAACCGACAATGCTGCCAGCGTTCCCGCTGCCTGCCCTGTAAGCATTACCGCCGGTTGCAAACGTGTGGTACCATTTACAACATTGCTCACACTTATTCCTTTTTCTGCTACAATTAAACTATTAAACTTTTCAGGTATCAATGCCCCCAGCGGAATGTTATATGATGGCACAGGAAAAAATTCTAGATGCTGTGGTGCTGCTTCATTTTTTTTATGATGATGATCTATCGGATAATCTCCTACTGAAATACCTGTGCGGTACAATGCTTCGCCTTCAAAAGGTTTTGCAATATTATTGATGGTAAAACGTACCAAACCTTTTACTCTTCTTCCTTCACGGTAATAAGGTATTAATGCTAATTTATCTTCTGTTGGAAATTCATCATCTGCCAAACCAAGGTTTTTAAAACCCAATTGTTGTTGTATAAAATAGATAAATCTAAAAGTAGTTTGCTTTGCTTTTTCAAGTTCGATATCTCTTTGTTTATTGTTTAATGCTACAATATTTAAGTATGTATCGTTGCCCTTTTTAGGCCAATTAAGCATGTATTTATTGTGCGGAAGTTTTGCATATTCCAGCATTTTTTTTGCATCTACATTGGGTGCTTCTTTGGTTTTATCTATATAATAATCTGTATTAGAGCCATCAAATTCTAATGGGTCATAGCCAATAGGTTTTACTATTGTACAATCTTTAGCTGCACCGTAATCTTTTAAGATAGCCACATACGTTAAGTCTTGCACAATATCATTGGTAGCCGTTACGCCTACTTTTTCTCCGGTTGTATTTTCTGCTTCCATGCCTACATCAAAAGGCACTTTTGCACTTGCCATTACATCTCCCATTTCTGTTGCATCAATAACAACCTGCGCATATATGGTAAGTAATCTATTGTTCTTATTTTTAAAAATTGCTCCTGTTATTTTATTACCAATTACTATTGCCTTTTCAAATTGCCATTCATATAAAACAGTTAATTCCTTTTCTGCAGCAGCCATCTGTTTAAAAATACTGTCTGCAACGTGCGGCTCAAAATGTGTGTTGCTTACCCAACCCGTTTCCACTGCCTTTGCACCTCCATACACTTTATAAATCTTATCTCTAAATTCTTTCCATAATCCAGATGGCAATTTGTGGTTCCCGTCTGTTGCACTCACTCCTGCGGCGCTGATCATTCCGCCAAGCCAAGTTGTAGGTTCAACCACAATTGTTTTAGCTCCCAATCTTGCAGCTTGTATACCTGCTGCAGTACCACCTGTACCGGCCCCAATTATTAAAACCTGGGTACGCATTTTATTTTGAGCACACACATTTGTAGTACATGCAAAAATTAAAAGCGTAAGAATATGGTATGAAATTTTTTGCATTAATTCTTTCGTAAAAAATTGTAATTCATCAACCTGAACTTGCCGAAGTCATAAAACCAAAACTATATGAGATTACCAAAAATAAATGGCTCCGGCAAGTGCAGGGTGATGAAAAAAGTATAAAATATATTTTAATAATTAGACTGTCAGCCTGGGCCTATCGAAGGCGGGATTTTTTTACACATCGGGTTCGACAAACTCACCCTGACATTCTAACAAAATCAAACTTTCTATTTAAATTTTCTCCAGCGTTTTCCAAACCTGGTATAATGACCTTGGTATATGAAAACATCCTTTCCATTTACCACCTTTTAAATCAAGCAATACTTCTCCTCTCCGGTTTAAATAACCAAACCATTCTCCATGCTCTTCATCTTTAAAATGTTTCCAGGTATACTCGTGTATTTTTTTAAACCATGTTGCGCAGCGCTCATCTTTTGTATAGGCATAACCTTTCGCCAATGCCACCAAGGCTTCTACATGTACCCACCATAATTTTTGATCCCACTCCAATTGTTGTGGTGGATTATTTTTCACATCCATAAAATAAAAAATGCCCCCATAATCTTTATCCCATCCATATTCGATGGTGTTAAGCATTATCTCACAGGCTTTATTTATAAGTACCTCATCATTCATTCTTTTACCTAAATCCATTATAAACCACATGGCTTCAATTGCATGACCCGGATTTAATAATCGCCCTTCAAAACTGTCGCAAAAACTTCCATCTTCGTATACATTTTCTAAAATGAGTCCAAGTTCTTCCTGGTAAAAAACATTCATTACTTCATTGATAACAGTAGGTATAAAACTGTCAACCCTTTCTTTTCCTATAATATGCTCCAACTCCAAAGAGAGATTACACAAAATCATGGGAAGGGAAAAGTTCTTCAAATTTCTAGTACCGGGGAAAGCTTTACTGTATTTGCCTTTCCAATTGTGCTGGCGGCGTATAATATTTTCGAAGGTATCTAGTGCAATTTTTTTGTAAGTTTCGTTTGGGGTCGCTTTATCTAAAGCAGCAAATGCCATCGTAGCGAAACAGTCGCTAAAAATATTGTAAGGTTGTACAAGCGGTTTACCATCTGCAGTTAAAGAAAAATACCAATCGCCATTTTCATCTCTTCCATATTTTTCCATAAAGGAAGCGCCGTGTAAGGCCATTTCTAACCACTCCTGTTTTTGTGCTACATTATTATACATAAAACTGAAACACCAAACTTGCCGGCCCTGCAACCACATAAATTTATCAGTGTCATACACTTTTCCTGACCTGTTTAAGCAGGTAAAAAAACCACCGTTTTTTTCATCTTTGCTATTTGTTAACCAAAATGGCAAAATATTTTGCAACAATTCATTTTTATATAATTGTGCAAAACCAACTAATTGGTTGATGTTATTTGGCGTAATTGATAGTGTTACCGGAATTGTAGTATCCATCCTGCAATTAGTTTTTATAATTTATCGCTTTTGTATACCAATATTAACAATAAAATTTATCAAATCGACAAACTTTTTAAATTATTTTATTTAGATGGTCCTTTCTACGCATTTTTATTAATAAATTTCTATTATTCATTTTTTAAAATACATTATTGAATATCTTGTAGCATGGCAGAATCACATTTAATAATAGAAGTATTTTCAGAAGACAATGCATCTGGCGTTGCTTATAAAAACCGTTTATTGAAAAGACGGATTATAAATTATTTTGATGCAATGGGAAATGTTACCATTGCTGAACTTACCAAAGAGTTAAATATAAGTGCGCCCAAAATAACCAATTTGGTTACTGACCTTATAGAAGATGGACTTATAAAAGATTATGGAAAAGTTGATTCTACAGGTGGAAGAAGAGCAAGCTTATATGGTCTTGTATCAGAATCTTGTTTTTTTGTAGGGGTAGATATGAAAAAATACTCCATCAACATCGGATTGATGGATTTTAAAAAAAACCTGGTAGAAATTAAAGAAAATATTCCTTATATACTGGAAAACTCTCCTGAATCGTATAGACAGTTAATAGACATTATACATTCGTTTATTGAAGAAATACCTGTTGATAAACAAAAAATATTAGGGTTGGGTATTAATCTTTCCGGCAGGGTAAACCATACAACAGGTTATAGTTATAGTTTTTTTCATTTTCACGAAGAACCACTAAGCCAAACAATAGAACAGGAAATAGGTATAAAAACATTTATAGAGAACGATAGCAAGGCAATGGCTTATGGCGAATTTTGCAGCGGGGCCGTAAGCAAAGAAAAAAATGTATTGTTTGTAAACATGGATTATGGTGTAGGGCTGGGTATTTTAATTGATGGAAAAGTATACTATGGCAAATCAGGTTTTAGTGGTGAGTTTGGGCATATTCCTTTTTTTAACAACGAAATTATTTGCCACTGTGGTAAAAAAGGCTGTATTGAAACAGAGGCGTCGGGCAAAGCCTTAATAAGAAATTTTTAAAAGAAAATAGAAGAAGGTTCAAGTTCATCTCTTGCAAAAAAAGGAAAAGTTGTAGATGATTTACGGGTGTCAGATATTGTAAAAGCTGCAAAAACAGAAGATACTTTAAGTATAGAATTAATAGCAGACATTGGCGAAAAAATGGGAAAAGGTTTGGCTATTCTTATCAACCTGTTTAATCCTGAATTGGTAATACTTGGCGGCGCACTTGCAGAAACCGGCGATTATATTCGGTTACCAATAAAAAGTGCTTTGAATAAATATGCATTAAACTTAGTAAGCAGCGATACGCAATTGGTAACATCTAAACTAGGAGAAAAGGCAGGTGTAATGGGCAGTTGTTTGATGGCAAGAAGCAGGTTATTGATGGCAGGACAGTAAATTAAAAAATCATAAGAGAATAGCATTTAGGGAGGAAATTTATTAAAATCTTAAACAGTATAATCCTTCAAAAAAAATGTATTTTTTCTTACATAAATAAACCTATCATGTTTAAACATATTTTACTCGCAACAATTACTTTATTATTTTTATGTACTATTTCCTTCGCCCAAAAAATAACGCCATGTGGCTATAAAATACCACCAAGGTCATTAAAAAGTTCATTTAAATCAGTATATGAAGCCAAGGAAGTAGTTAATTCAATGCTCGATGTAATTCAATGGAAAGAAAATTTTAATTTACGAGAACAAAATGGAATTCAAAATGCGTATGCTACTATTTCCGGTGGTCAACGGTTTATTGTGTATGACAATAATTTTTTAGAAGATATAGATGCTTATGCAAAAACAAAATGGGCAAGCATCAGTATTATGGCACACGAAATGGGTCACCATTATTATAACCATGTGGTAAGTGGACAGGGAAGTAACATTCCTTCTGAGATTGAAGCCGATGCTTTTTCAGGGTATATTTTACAAAAAGAAGGTGCAAGTTTAGAATATTCGCTTGCTGCTATGACGGCAATTGGCACTGATAGAGCATCGAGAACGCACCCTGCAAAAGCAGACAGACTAGCGGCCATTACCAGAGGATGGAATGCAGCAAAAGCAAATACTTCTGCAACAGCAGCCAACAGCGGCAGTCAAACAAATAACACACCAACTCCTACTCCTACAACAGGTGGCAACACGGGTACACAAACAGATCCACAAACAGATCCTTCATGGATTGCTCTATCTATACAAAGCAATAAAGATGAAACAGTTCAATTGAGTGATGATGGAAAAACATATCAACCTGCCATCATTAAAACCGGACAAGCCTTTGTATTTAAATTTGAAATTTACCAGTATGGATTTATAAAACTTCCCTACTATAATGGTTTCCGTACATTCAAATTATTTCATGGTAAAGATTATACTATTTTGTATAACCGACGAAATAAAAACTGGACAGTGGTAGAAGTTCCTAATTAGATTTTTATGAAATATTATTTTTTTAAAATGCTGATCTTTTCGATCAGCTTTTCTTTTACACCACTCTCCCACTCGTTTTTTAAAATACTTAAAATGATGCTGTCTCTTCTTTTACCGTTTGTATAAGTTAAATGGCTGCGCAAAACGCCTTCCTCTATGCAACCAATACTTTTCATGGCAGCCTTACTTTTATCATTGTTATTGTCGGCTCTAAACTCTACCCGTTCCATTTCAAGTTGTTCAAATGCAAATTGCAGTAATAATAATTTACAGTTTTTGTTTAGCCCTGTGCCTTGAAAAGCTTTGCCATACCACGTGTAACCAATCTGTAAGGTTTTGTTTGCTGATTGTATATCGTAAAACCTGGTACTGCCGGCATATTCGTGTGTACGTTTATCAAAAACTATAAAAGGATATTCTGTTCCCTTATTTTTTTGTTCAATAGCCGTTTCAATGTAATTTTTTAATCCTTCTTCGCCTTGAACAGCTACCAAAGAAAATTTCCATATTTCGGGTTCCTTTCTTGCAAAATGTGATAGGTTATTAAAATCATTTATAGTCATTGGGCGAAGCAATACTTCGTCGTTTTCGAAGATATAATCTTGCAATGGATCAAAGTCCAACTTCATAATATTTTTTGTAAACGTTAAAATATAATTATCCTCTACAAGATTTTTTTGCGTTTTAAAAACCTATAAAATGTTGTATGTTTTTGAAGCAAATTAGGACTACCATAAAACTTATTTCACAAACTTTTTCAACCACTCATTTTGCTCCCACAACAGGTGTAATAAATTTTCTTTGCCTCTGTAACTATGCGCTTCGTAAGGTAAAAATACAAAACGGGTAGTTCCGCCATTGCCTTTTATGGCTGCATATAAACGCTCACTGTTTATAGGAAATGTTCCTTGGTTGTCATCTGTATCTCCATGAATTAACAAAAGCGGCGTCTTTATTTTATCGGCATAATTAAAAGGACTCATACTGCTGTACAAAGCCGGTGCTTCCCAAAAAGTTCTGTCTTCTGCCTGAAAGCCAAATGGTGTTAGCGTCCTATTGTAAGCACCGCTACGGGCAATTCCTGCTTTAAAAAGATTGGTATGTGCTAATAGATTTGCAGTCATAAATGCGCCATAACTATGCCCACCAACTGCCACACGCTTTTTATCACCCACACCCATGTCGCTTAAATTATTGATGGCTGCTTCTGCATTTAAACGCAACTGCTCTAAGAAATTATCATTCGGCTTTTTTGATGGATCGGTACTAACGATCGGCATTTCAGCATTATCTAACACAGCGAAACCTTGTGTAACATAAAATATTGGACTTGCCCAACTGATTGTCGTAAACCTGTCTTTACTACCACGAATTTGTGCCGCATCTGCAGCGTTGTTAAACTCACGAGGGTACGCCCATATCAATACAGGTAACTGACCATCTTTTTCTTTGTTGTAACCTTTCGGCAAATACAAATCGCCGGTAAGGTCTACGCCATCTGCACGCTTGTATTTTATCTTTTCTTTTTTTACGCCATCCAATGCAGGATAAGGATTAGTAAAATTAGTGATTGCCACATCTGCCATTTTATTCCTCAAATTTTTGATGTAATAATTAGGCACTGCAGTTTGTGATTCTTTACGGGTAAGCAATATCAATTTCTCTGCATCCAATACATCTACAACTGCTTCGTACATGCCTTCTTCACTCCTCCAAAGCGTTTCAGATTTCTTTGTACCAAGGTCAAACTTTGCTAAAAAAGGAAGATCACCTTTTGGGGAAGATCCCACAGGATTGTTCATCAACAAAGTATTGTTGGTTACTTTAATTACATCTCTGTTGTATTTATTTTTTTCTGTAATTGGGCTACCAGGGTTGCCGTAAGCGTCTGTAGTATTTCTTTCAAACAAGGTTTCCATTGTGTTAGCAGATGGATTATATCTGCTGACTCTTGCTGTTTGTTTTCCCTGCAAAGCTTCTGTAACCCATGCGAAAGTTTCATTGCCCCAATTGATACCTCTAAAACGCATTTGTGTTCTAAACAATTCTTTTGGTTGCGCTGTAAACGGCGCTGATAAAGCATACACCGCATCATGGTATTCAACTTTTGTTTTTATTAAACCACTATCAAGCGGCATAGACCATATAATTGTAGCGGCTTCATCATCACGCCATTGGTAACCCGATGGCACGTTTTGAATATTATCGTTGCCTAATGGCCTAGTTTCTGCACTTGGTAAATCAGCCAATATTTTTATTGTTTTACCTGCTAAGTCTGTAACAGCAACTGTGCTTGGGAAGCCACCTGCTGGCACCAAGTATGAGAAAGGCTTTTTCACCATTTCAACCAACAAGTATTTTTTATCGGGTGACAGTTGTACAGATGAATAAATGGTTGGCTTGCCTATTTTTGTTTCAACGCCATTTTTATTCATCACTAATTGGGAAGTTGCCATAAATT
This sequence comes from Ferruginibacter sp., assembly GCA_031424845.1. Taxonomy (GTDB): domain Bacteria; phylum Bacteroidota; class Bacteroidia; order Chitinophagales; family Chitinophagaceae; genus Ferruginibacter. The sequence goes on along the minus strand of JANPIF010000409.1, from coordinate 9,321 downwards.
CAAAAACCTGCTCATCGTAAGGAGATTTTATCATGTCCTGATAAGTTCTACCAGGTGCAGCTTTACCAATGTTTTGTTGCACTGTAGGCCCTTTAGGTGTAATAGGTCTGTTGGCTAATGCTGATGGCAATGCTGTTGCTGTTTTGTACATCAGGGTATTATCATCGTACCATCTTATACCAGCTCCATAAGCTATATTTAAAGCCTGCTTGTTTACTTTTTTTGCAACGTGCGATGCTACATCTATAATATACAAATCTACCCTGCTGCCTGTAGTATTTGTAAAACAAATTTTAGAGTAGCTACCATTCCACTGTACATTTCCTGCAAGCATATTTGCCGGCAAGCCTGTTACCGCATGTGGCTTATTCTTTTTAATATTCTTCAGCGAAAAATTATTGATGTACGTCTGTCTGCTTGGTGAAAAGTTATTTGGATTTAGTCTTAACCCAGCAACCCTTATTTCCGGTTGCCCCAGCTCCTCAACTGTCGGGTAACTGTTGCGTTCGCTCAGCAACATCCACTCACCCTTACTATCTACACTCACACCAGGTGTTGGTTTAGCTAGTAATAAATCTGCAATATCTTTTGGTGGAGTTTGGTAACCAACAGCATCTTGGGCTGCGGCTGTATAAGAAAAACAAACAATTGTAATTAATATGAAACTGGATCTTAAAGAAAAAAATTTTTTTTGCATGGATGTTGTTTTTGGGAATTGAAGTTAGTAAAAATGTGTTTCAAATATCTATAAAAGTAAATTATGATTAATCGATTTTGGAATATAAACCTATTGCCCTAATAGTTTAATATCATAAACATATTAGATTAGACTAATGTTTTTTAACCACATTAAACTGCAAAATGATTTATAAAAATTATCACAAAGTACTTATATAAATTAAATATAGCTCCCGTATTGGGATTCGGGAGAATCCCGATAATTGTTTATTGTAATGTGTAAAGGGTTTTCTTCTGTAGAAGAAATTCGCAAGCAATTTCTTTATTTATTTTTCTGCTCTGATAATTCATTTTTCTATATGAATACTACGTTTTAAACTTACATAAAACAGTTTGCTTTTTTTCATTGTGATATTATGGCTTCAATGTTGGCACAAAGGTTTGAACAACATTTAATCCTTTACCCTAAAACTACATCATGAAAAAAAAGTTATCCTTTTTTAATGCAAATCATTTGCATCAATTTTCTTTTAAACATTGCATTTTAAAAATTTCTTTTGCATTTATTTTACCCTTGCTATTTATTACAGGCTGTAAAAAAGTATTAGAAGAGCCCGGCATTACAGGACTTTGTCCAATTGTAGTTTCTACTGTTCCATCCAATGGTGCTACAGGAGTAAGTCTGAATACATCTATTTCTGCAACGTTTAACGAAGCAATAGATTCTACTACTTTAAACAGTAGTACTTTTTTTGTAAAGCAGGGAAATACGAATGTTGCAGGAAGCATCACTTACAGTGGTATGACAGCAATTTTTACACCCGCAGCAAATCTATTACCTAACACTGTTTATACAGGTACAGTAACTACAGGAATAAAAGATAAAGCACGCAATTCTCCTAAAGCAAATTATGTATGGACTTTTACAACAGGCGTTGCACCTGATACAATTGCTCCAAGAGTAATTTCTACAGACCCAAATAATGGTGATGTAAATGTATTGGTTACAAAAATTATTACTGCAACTTTCAGCAAGGTTATGAATCCTGCTACAATAAATACAACCACTTTTACATTAAGACAAGGAACAACCTCAGTTACAGGCTTGGTAACTTACGCAGGTAATACTGCGAGTTTTACACCATCAACAAGTCTTGCATTTAATACAACCTATATAGCAACTATTACCACCGGTGCAAAAGATATGGCAGGAAATGCACTTGTAAATAATTATACGTGGAGCTTTACAACAGGTGTTGCTCCGGCAGATATTACACCACCAACTGTTATTTCTACAGACCCTGCAAATGCCGCTATAGGTGTTGCGCTGTCAAAAGTTATTAGTGCAAATTTTAGTGAGGCAATGAACCCAACTACCATAAATACAACAACGTTTTTATTGGCTCAGGGGACTACACCAGTTGCAGGAACAGTAGCGTATTCAGGTACAACAGCTAGGTTTACGCCAAATGCAAACCTAATACCCAACAGCGTTTATACAGCCACTATAACTACCGGTGCAAAAGATGTTGCAGGCAATGCGTTGGTGGCAAATTATACATGGACGTTTACTACTACAGGTACAACATTTGTTCCTCCCTTTTTAGGAAGTGTAGCATTGTACGGTGCGTTTGGTGGAAATGCAGGTATTACAAACCAGGGTTTAAATACGGTTATCAATAATGGAAGTATTGGAACTACAGGAGCTTCTACTTTAATTACCGGTTTTCATGATGGTACTACCGGCGATGTGTATACAGAAACACCCTTAAACAAAGGCTTGGTTACAGGTAGAATTTACACAGCTCCGCCTTTTCCCGGAAGAGCTACTTCTGCTGCAATCGCAGCGCAAGGTTTAGCTGATGCTACCGTTTTATACAATAGTATTTCTCCGGCAGGTAGCCCAGGCGGAACAGATCCTGGCGCTGGTGAATTAGGCGGTTTAACATTGCCTCCAGGCACTTACAAATCTGCAAGTGGTACCTTTAAAATCACCAATGGCAATTTGACATTAGATGCGCAGGGTGATCCTAATGCAGTTTGGAAATTTCAAACAGCAGCAGGGTTAACGGTTGGTGTAGCAGGGCCTGCGGGAGCAAGAAGTGTATTGCTGATAAATGGCGCATTGGCTAAAAATGTTTTCTGGTATGTAGGAAGTGCCGCAGTAATTAATGGAGCCGGTGGTGGTGTAATGTCGGGCAATATTATTTCTTCTGCAGGTGTTACTTTTTCTACAGCAGGTAATGCAGTTCAAACTGTATTGAATGGTCGTGCCATTTCATTAAATGCATCTGTAACCATGGTTAACACAACCGTAAATGTTCCTTAATAAAAAAATAAAATTTCATACATGCTGCCAAATAGGTAGCATGTATTTTATAACTCAACACTTTCTTTTAAAACTTATTTATGAAATACAATTATATAAAGAATATTAAAACGCTCGGCTTAATAGCGATGTCATTACTTAGCATACAAACAATACAGGCGCAAACTTTACAAAGAGTAAAACCGGTATGGTGGATTGGTCAATCAGGCGCAGTAAATTATAATACTTATCGTGGTACCACCCAAAAACTAAACAACGAATTTTCAACGCCTACCGCTTTTCACAAAGGTGAAGGATATAGACCGTATGCATCTTTATTATTAGAATATAGACCAGGTAGAATATTTGGTGGTATGCTGAATGTGGCTTACGATAACAGAGGTGGTGAATTTGATGAAGTGAAGGCACCATGCGATTGTCCGGCTAATTTAAAAACCAATTTGAGTTATGTAACCATAGAACCAAGTTTGAGAATCAAACCATTCTCCATTCCGTTTTACATGTTTGCAGGTCCGGTAATTAGCTTTAATGTTACCAACAAATTTACTTACACACAGGATAAACAAAATGATGTAAGGGAAGACTGGAGCGATATTAAAAAGCCTGTTTTTTCAGGACAGGTAGGTGCAGGATTTGATATACCTGTATCTGCAAAATCAAATGCTACACAATTTACACTTTCTCCTTTTGCATCTTTTCAAACAGACTTAGGCCGCAACCCGAGAGAGATTGAATCATGGTCAATTTATACAGTACGTGCAGGTATTGCACTTAAGTTTGGTACCGGTAAAACAACAGCGCCTCAGGTTGCTCCAGTTCCTGCAGTTGTCGTTGTTCCTCCCGTTACTGACAGAGATGGTGATGGTATTCTTGATGTTGTAGATAAATGTCCTGATGTACCAGGTTTTGCAAAATACCAAGGTTGTCCTGTACCGGATACTGATGGCGATGGTATAAACGATGAGCTTGATAAATGCCCAACTGTTTTCGGCTTGGCACGTTACAAGGGTTGCCCAATACCTGATACTGATGGTGATGGTTTAAATGATGAAGAAGATAAATGTCCTACACGTCCGGGTCCTGTAAGCAACAAAGGTTGCCCTGTAATTGCTAAAGAGGTAATTGAGAAAATAAACTTTGCAGCCAAGAATGTATTCTTTGCGACAGGCAGCTACAAATTACTTCCTAAATCTTTTAAATCTTTAGATGAAGTTGTTCGTTTAATGAAAGCAGATCAGTCTCTGCTTCTTGACATTGATGGTCACACAGATGCTCAGGGTTCTAATGAGAGCAATCAGGTTCTTTCTGATAATCGTGCAGGCGCTGTAAAAAATTATCTTACAGAAAAAGGTATTGATGCTTCTCGTTTAAAATCTTCTGGTTTCGGTGAAACAAAACCAGTGGCAGACAACAGCACTGCAGCAGGCCGTGCTAAAAACAGAAGAACAGAAATGACAGTTAGAAATTATTAATGGTTTTCTATGGAAAATAAAAAGCCCTGTTCATATTTTTGAGCGGGGCTTTTTTGTTTTAAAAGGAGTAATATTTGTCGATATTTTCTATCCTAAATAAAAATTTAGCGGTTAATTTAAAAGAGGTTCAGATAGATTTATCTGTCCCTCTTTTTATTTTTCAGGGGATGTTTTTGTTGGTAAAAAGCTTGTTGTTTTTAAATTTTACAAACCTAAATTATCTAGATACTTATAACCGCTACCTGTGTTTAACAGCAACACATTTTCATTTTCATCAATCAACTTTTTGTCTCTCAGCTCCAACAATGCTTTCCATGTAGCAGCGCCTTCTGGAGAAATAATATGTCCTTCCAATTTTGCAATTTCTTTTACGCCTGCAATAATTTCTTCTTCAGCTATTGAGACAGAAGTACCGTTTGATTCATGTATAACTTCCAGCATCATATCCATCCCAAAAGGATATGGCACTGCTAAACCATTTGCAATACTTGGCTGAGGAACGAACTTATTTTTCCAGTTAACCGCATCTTTCAACGCATGAGAAATAGGTGAGCAATTCTGCGATTGTACAGCGATCATTCTTGGGAGCTTACCGCTAATCCAACCCAACTTCAACATTTCTTTAAAAGCTTTCCAAATGCCTATCAAACCTGTACCACCACCTGCAGGATAAATAATTACATCGGGCAATTGCCAATTTAGTTGTTCAGCAATTTCATAACCCATTGTCTTTTTACCCTCTAATCTGTACGGCTCTTTTAAGGTTGAAATATCAAAATATTTATTGCCAGTGTTTAGCTCTCCAATTTTTTTAGCACAATCATTTATTAACCCATCTACAAGTAATAATTCTGCGCCATACAATTCACATTCCTGTTTAAATATTTTGGGCGTGTGTGTGGGCATGACTACTGTACACTTTATATCTGCCTTTGCACAATAAGCCGCCAAAGCACCGCCTGCATTGCCCGCCGTGGGAATAATGCAGTGCTCCACACCAAATTCTTTTGCTTTGGAAACTGCCATACTTAATCCCCTAGCCTTAAAAGATCCTGTTGGGTTGTTGGTTTCATCTTTCATTAAAAGGGATGAAATTCCATTAGCATCCGCAAGCTTATTTAAATGAAAAATAGGTGTCATTCCTTCACCAAGGCTCACAATGTTTTCTTTTGCTAGCACAGGTAACATTTCAGCATAACGCCACATGGTATGTTCCCTGCCGGCTAGTTGTTCTTTATCAAAATCTATGTCATCATCATACTCTACCACAAGTGGACGAGTACAGCAATCTGCAAATGTATTGATGGAGTGAAAGGGATATTCTTTGTGGCAGTTGGAACATTTTAGCGCAACTGCATATGAGTAAGGTTTCGTTAATGTAAGCATTTAACAAAAGTACCTTGGAGCATTATAACCTTTACAACGTAAATAGTTATAGTACATAACCATCGGTTATATATAGTTCTTACAAAACTTAATAAATGTTCTGTTCAGTTCATTTGTATCTGTACCATGGCGTTGTATAAAAAAGAAATCTCTGATGATCTTAAACTTTTCAATTTTAATAGCAACCAGATCACCATCACGCAATTCTTTTAAGATGGAGCCTTTTGGTAGAAAGCCCAGGCAATCATCTTCCCGTAAAAAGTTTTTAAGCGCCTCCGTGCCTGCAAGTCGCACACTTACTTTTAGGTTGGATATCTTAACGCCGTTCTTTTCAAGGTTGTATTTTAATGCCTCCAGCGTACCAGATCCCTGTTCCCTCAACACTATCGGATATTGCTGCAAGTCTTTTACAGTAATAAATTTCTTCTTTGCAATGGGGCTTTTAGCACTACACACAGCTACTACTTCGTCTGTGATATATGGCTGGTAAAGTATGGCTGAGTTCTTCTTTTTTCCTTCCACAATTCCAATATCTATTTCCTGGTCTATCAATGCTTTGGTAATTGTATCTGTATTTCTGTTGAGCAAACTTATTTTTACGTCAGGGTATTTTTGGTGAAAAGCAGAGAGGATTTTTGGAATGATATACAAAGCAACCGTTGTGCTTGCGCCAAGTTTTAGTTGTCCTTTTGCTTTAAATTGATCCGATAATGTACTCAACTCAAACTCTAATTGGCTTTGTATTTTCTTAGCCTCTTTCAGCCGATGCAGCAATAGTTTCCCACCCGGTGTTAGGTTAATAGCTCCACCTTTTCTTTCAAACAAATTGGTCTTATAAAATGCTTCCAATGCTTTTATCTGTTTGCTGATGGCAGGTTGAGAAATAAACAATATCTCTCCCGCTTTTGTAAAGCTGAGATTACTTGCAACTTCAATAAATATTTCGTGACGGGTAGAGAGCATAATACAAAAACATTTAGGGAAACTTCAACAATAAAAATAAGCATAACATTTCACCAAAAATTAAGTTAACGTACAAGCGTAATTCTTAACATAACAATATTTGGATATTCATTTGTTAATAGCTGCATATTAAATACACTGTTATGAAAAGATATTTACTTCCACTCATTGCTATTGTAATTTTAGCTGCCTGCGGCACCAGCAAAACTTATTTGGAAAGAACCGATGCCGACCGTGCCTTGCAGGATGCGGTGAAGAAACTTGCCAAAGATAAAAATGACGATGATGCATTGTCAGCCTTACCCATTTTATACAATAACATCAAGCTGGAGCGTCTGGCAAAAATAAGGAGCTACAACAACAGCAAAGACATCAGCCGTTTTGATCTGCTCATAAAAGAATACGATGCTTTGCAAAACGCTTACAATGCTATTTTAAACAACAGCGCTGCGTTTAAAGTTGTGAACCCCCAATATTTTGGTACAGAACTATTAGAGACTAAACAAGCCGCAGCAGAATTTACTTACAGCGCAGCAGAAAGTTATTTAGCAAAACAAAACAGAGACGATGCAAAGCGTCCGTATACTTTATTTAAGCGTACAGATAAATATGTACCGGGCTTTAAAGACAGCAAAACAAAAATGGAGGAAGCCTACGAATCTGCCATTGTAAACATTGTTATCAACCGGATAGAAGATAATTCTTACTTTTTTAACAGTGGCTGGGGCAATACAGGTTACAATTACAGCAACCAGTATTTTCAGGAAAGCCTGGTAAGAGAACTGCAAAATAACAATGGCTACAACCGTTACGCAGCAAAGTTTTATACTGATTGGGATGCCCGCAGAGACAATGTGCAGCCAGATTGGGTGGTAGATCTTAGGCTTCGAGATATGAGCATTCCTTACCCGATAACTTACAATTACCAAAGGCAGGCAAGTGCAGATGTGCCCAATGGCAGAGATACCAGTGGCAAAACAATTTACACAAGAGTGTATGCTACCATAAATGTGAGCAGACAAAGTTTTGATGCTCGGGCAGCTTTAGAAATGAACATCAGAGATGTGAAAACAAACAGAAATATCAGTTTTCGCAATTTTAGTAATAACTATCGCTGGCAAGAAGAAACGGCCACTTACACTGGTGACAGACGGGCACTTAGCAGCAATGATTGGGCTATGGTAAACAACAACAATTATAACAATCCACGCAGAGAAGATGTGTTGGAAGATTTATATAGAAAAATTTATCCGCAGGTAAGAAATGAAATTACCAACCAGGTAGATTGGTAATTTGTAAAAATGATTTCCTATGATTTAAAAGCCCGTAATAGTATTATGGGCTTTTATCTTTTACAGCTTTGTGCAGCAATTGTTCCGGCTATAGGTTACAAGTCCTCGTTACGCTACGCTCCACTGTGGGCTTTCCACTTCTATCCGGGACCGTGTCCCGATAATTTTGTCGGGAGCCCTTCCACGGTATATCTTTTTTCAACTTTTATTGTGAAGAACGTGGAAATAGAAGTGTATGATTTTTTTAACAAAAGTAAATATTAGCAAAAGTTGCATAAAACACGAAACGAGGCGAAGGACAAAAAAACACTATTATAAAACAATTACACTAAACAGTAATAAAAGTATTGGTTATGTGCCATTTGAATAAATTTTACATAAATTGGTAAACAATTAATTTTTTTTTACAACAATTGAAAAACACAGTCATTAATAATATGATTTACAACCTATTCAAAATTAGGAATAATGATGAGTTGCGTGTAATATTGTGTTGGCTGCTATTTTTTTAGACAACACTAATTGACAATTTCTACACAACAGACTTTAACGAATGACACTTGACAATCTACAAATATTAACCTACAAGGCAAACCTCAAAAAACGGTATTTAGCTTCCTTATTTGACTATGTAATCGTTTTTACTTTGACATATTTTTATATTGACTTTTTTGGAACATTAAATTACGATGGTGAAGGCGGAAAGACTGTTAGTGGACTAATGACTTTGCCTTTATTTAGCTTTTGGTTTATTTATTTTGTAGTTGTTGAGGCATATTTTGGTGGGACTTTATTACACTTAGCATTTAATCTAAAAGTGCTGACACTTGACAGAAGGCGAATTGATTTTATGCAAGCATTCAAAAGACATTTAGTTGACCCAATAGACTATTTTATTTGGGGCATACCTGCTGCCATTGCAATTAAAAATTCAGACAAACATCAGCGACTTGGCGATATGTGGGCAAAGACAATTGTTGTGGACATTCTAGACCCAGAACAATTCCCAATTGAAAATAACAAGCAATGAAAAAAGGAAAACAGCAGCCAACATGGGGTTTTGCGCAAGTGTGGCTGGACGGAAGTACAATCGGCAGCAGTATGACTTGTCCTGAAATAGGTTGTCTAAAAAACAACTAAAATGGACATAAAAGAGCAAGCCATTACCGAGTATTTAACCCAGGGTGTGGGTTACCGACAA